>DASVBE010000242.1:0-21586 GCA_036375995.1 Streptosporangiaceae bacterium
CTTCGTCCCGCAGCGCGGTTATGGCTGGCTGCGGCGGCGGGTCATCGTCCGGCGCGGGAACCGCCCGGTCACCCGGGTCGAGGAGACCCGCGACCACAGCTACGTGGAGGTCAACCCGGGTGAGGTCGGGGACGGCGACCCGGTGGTCACCGACCCGCCCCCGGCCCGGCCCGCGGCCCGCAGTGAGATCCTCAGCCCGCCGCAGACCGAGACGGTGGAGGAATACTTCGAGGAGTAGACCCCGGCCGCGTGCCGCGCGGCGCTGCGGGGTAGACAGGTTCCTATGGCGGCCACGGCACAGGAGATCGAGCGCAAGTACGAGGCAGGCCCGGCGGTCACGCTGCCGGGCCTGTCCGGTGTCCCGGGCGTGGCGCAGGAGGCCGGCCTGCCCAGCGAGGACCTGTCTGCCGAGTACTACGACACTGATGACCTGCGGCTGATCCGGGCCGGGGTGACGCTGCGGCGGCGCCGCGGCGGGCACGACGCCGGCTGGCACCTGAAGCTGCCGGCCGGGGCGGACACCCGCCAGGAGATCCGGCTGCCGCTGGGCCAGGCCGCCCGCCAGGTGCCCGCCGAGCTGGCCCGGCTGGTCCGCGGCTACACCCGCGGCGCCGCTCTCGGCCCGGTCGCGCAGATCGGCACCATCCGGCAGCGCCGCGCGCTGCTCGACGGCCAGGGCGAGTCGCTGGCCGAGGTGATGACCGACGACGTGTCCGCCCAGTCGATGGGGGAGAGCACCACGCTGTCCCGGTGGCGGGAGATCGAGGTCGAGCTCACCGGCGGCGGCCTGGACCTGCTCAAGGCGATCGACAAGCGGCTGCGCGACGCCGGGCTGCAGCCCGCCGGGCACTCGGCCAAGCTGGCCCGGGCGCTGGCCGGGCGGCTGCCCGAGGCCGCCCCGCCGCCGCGGCTGACCCCCGGGTCGCCGGCCGCCCAGGTGGTCCTGGCCTACGCCGCGGCGCAGCTGGCCCAGCTCCAGGCCACGCACGCCCAGGTGCGCCGGGACCAGCCGGAGGCGGTGCACGACATGCGGGTCGCCACCCGGCGGCTGCGCAGCACACTGAAGACGTTCCGGAAGGTGCTGGCCGGGGCCGGGGCCGGGACTGGGGGGGACTCCGGGGCGGGCGCTGGCCCGGACCTGGGGGCCCCGGATCTGGAGGCGCTGCGGGCGGAGCTGAAGTGGCTGGGTGATGTGCTCGGCGCGGCGCGGGACGACGAGGTGCTCGAGGCGGTGATCCAGGGACGGCTCGCCGGGCTGCCCGCTGAGCTGCTGCTCGGCCCCGTCCAGGCCCGGGTGACCAGCCATTTCGCGCCCCGGGCGGCGTCGGACCGGGAATCCGTGCTGGAAGCGCTGGACTCGGCCCGCTACCTGAGCCTGCTGGACGCGCTGACCGCCCTGGTCGGCATGCCGCTGGACGGGAACGGGGCCGGGGACCGGACGGCCGGCGCGGCGCTGCCCGGCGCGGTGCGGCGGGCCTACCGCCGGCTGGGGCGCCGGGCCGGCCGGGCCGCCGCCCTGCCGCCTGGCGCGGCCCGGGAAACCGCGCTGCACGAGACCCGCAAGGCGGCCAAGGAAGTGCGGTACGCGGCCGAGTGCGCCGGGGCGGCGCTGGGCAAGGACGCGGCCAAGCTGGCCCGGCGGGCGAAGAAGCTCCAGTCGGTGCTGGGCGACCAGCACGACGCGATCGTCGCCCGGGCGCTGACCCGGGATATCGCGATCCGGGCCCACCTGGCCGGGGAGAGCACGTTCAGCCTCGGCATCGTGCACGAGGCGTGCGACCGGGACGCCCAGGCGCTGGCCGCGAAGGCGGCGGCCCACTGCGACCGGATGCTGGCCGGCCGCGGTCCTGCCTGGCTCCGCTGACCTGCTCATCCGCCGGTGCGGCGGGTTAATACCACGGCTCTGGCGGTTTGAGCCTGCCGGTCGTGGGTACCCGGGGGGTGCCCGAAACCGAAAGCAGGTGTTACCCCATGTCAACTGGCATAGTCGTGGTCATCGTCGTGGTCATCATCGTGATCGCGCTGGCCATCGGCGTGGCGGGAACAGTCCGGCGCCGGCGGCTCCAGCAGCAGTTCGGGCCGGAGTACGACCGGCTGGCGCGCGAGCACGACAGCAAGCGCAAGGCCGAGGCCGAACTCGCCCAGCGCCAGCGCCGGGTCCGCAAGCTGGACATCCGCCCGCTGTCCCCAGAGGCGCAAGAGCAGTACTCGGCCCGCTGGATGTCGCTGCAGGAACGGTTCGTGGACGACCCGGAGGACGCGGTCGCCCAGTCGCAGATCCTGGTGGCCGAGGTTATGCACGAGCGCGGCTACCCGACCGAGCACCGCGACCAGGTCGCGGCCGACCTGTCGGTGGAGCACGCCAAGACCATCGGCAACTTCCGCGCGGCCGACGAGATCAGCCAGAAGGCTGCCGCGGGGACCGCGTCGACCGAGGACCTGCGGCAGGCCATGATTCACTACCGCGCGCTGTTCCGTGACCTGCTCGGCGACACGCCTGACCCGGGCGACGAGGACGCGGTGCCGGCCGAGGCCGGTGACGAGTTCGCCCGCGGCCCGAGCCGCAGCGGCCAGGTTCCGCCTCCTGCCGCGGATTACAGCCCGCCGGCCGGGCGCCACGCGGCCGCCAGCACCCCGGTGCAAGGCGAGGCGGCCGCGGACGGCATGACCCGCGACGAGGCGTCCCGCGACGACCTGACCCGCGAGGAGCTGGCGCGGGACGAGATAGCACGGGACGAGGCCGCCGCCAACGGCGCGGCCCGCGAGGAGCGCACCTCTGGCTGGACCGGACGGAGGAGCTGACGCGATGGGTTACCCCGATCAGAAGGACGACCAGGACACCCGGATGCCGGTCGAGGACTCCGAGCGCATGGTCGGCGAGGACGAGGCGGTGGCCGGCCGGGTGCTCGAGCCGGACGAGGACCGGCTGGTCGGCGCGGATGCGGGCGAGCCCGTCCCGCCGCCCGGTGACGGCCTGGCGGAGGACGGCAGGCACCGGTACACCGGCGATGCCGGCCTGGGCGGCCCCGCCGCCGAGGACGACCAGGTGGTGCTGGAGTCCAGCGAAGCCGGGCCGGCCGTCGCCGCCCCGGCGGGCGAGACCGTGGCCAGCACGGCCGCGGACGCCGGCCAGGACCGGACGGGCCAGGCCATCCCGATGCCCGGCAGCCCGGCCGCGGATGAGCCCGATGGCCCGGCCGACATCACCCATCCCGACCCGGTTCCCGAGCCTGCCGCCGCGGTGACCCACGACTGGCGCGAGATCATGGCCATGTTCGTGGATGACCCGCGGGCGGCCACCGAACGCGCCGCCCGCATCGTCGACGGGTCGGTCGAGGACCTGGTCCGCTCGCTCAAGGGCGAGCAGGACTCGCTCCGCTCGGCCTGGCAGGGCGGCAGCGCGGACACCGAGCGGCTGCGCACCGCGCTGAAGGACTACCGCTCGCTCTGGCAGCGCCTGGACGGCTTCGCCCACCGGGTGTAACCGCGGCCGCGGCAGCTCCCGGCCCCGGACCGCCAGCTGGCCGTCCGGGGCCGGTCCATGTCCTGGCCGGCGGGGCCGGGGGGCCGGGCCGGCCCTAGGCGGCCGGGGAGGCGGGGGGGACGACCAGGACCGGGCAAGGGGCCCGGCGCAGCACGTACTGGCTGACGGTGCCGAGGAGCAGCGACACGCTGCCCCGGGTGGCCAGCACGATCAGCTGCGCGCGGGCCTCCCTGGCCGTCTCGAGGATCTGGCGGCCGGCCGTGCCGGCCACCACCCGGAGCTGGACCCGCTCGGCCTGGCCCGCGCCGAGCGCGGCGCTGACCACGTGCCGGAGGCTGGTCAGCGCCTGCGCCCGCTCGTCACCGCGGATCACCGTGCCGACGGGCTGGCCGGTGGAGTCCCGCACGGCACCGCCGCTGTAGGCCATGACCGCGATCAGCTCCGTGCGCCGGAAGCCGGCTTCCTGCGCGGCCACCCTGATCGCGCTGAGGCAGGCCGCTGAACCGTCCACACCGACCACGACGCTCATCGCTCACGTTCCTCCTCGCTGGCCCGGTCAGGTGGCGGTCCGCAGCTGACCCTGCGGCTGGCCGCTGCTGCGGCCGGCCGCGGTGCGGGGCCTGGCGATGTCCTCCAGGCTCCGCCGCTCGGCCTCTACCCCCAGAATCAGCTCTGCTATCCCGCCCGTGATCATCAGTACCGCGCCGCGGCCGGCCTGCCGTCTGTGGTCACCGCTGTTACCTGCGGGAACTGCCTCACCTGCGATGTCCGCCCCGCCTGCTACCCGCCGGAATCCCGTTCATCCGTGAACGGCACCCCGGCCCGCTCAGCCGCCTGCGCCGCGCAGCAGCCCGGCCAGCTGGGCCCGGGGCAGCGCCGGACTGCGGTTCCCGTCCCGCCCGGTCATGTCCTCGTTCGCGATCAGGGCGTTGAGCACCGCCTCCTCGGTGGCCTCGGCCACCGCGGTGAAGAACGGGTCGAGGAACGGCCAGCCGATGAAGCGGAGGCTGCTGTAGCCGGTCCCGGCGGGGCTGAGCGCGGCGGCGCCGGCCGGGAAGGCGCCCGGGTTGCCGGTGGAGAAGGCCAGGAACAGGTCGCCGGAGAAGTGCGACCCGGCGGTCCCGGTCCGGGCCAGCCCGATCGTGACCCGCCGGGCCAGCGCCTGGCACTGGCCGGGCAGCAGCGGCGCGTCGGTGGCCACCACCACGATGACCGACCCGGCGCCGGGCGGCGCGAAGCTGGACGCGGCCAGCGGGTTGTCCGCGGGCAGCAGCCGCCCGGCGGGCACCCCGGCCACCGTCAGCTCCTCCCGGGAGCCGAAGTTGGCCTGCAGGAACACTCCGACTGTCCAGTCGTCCCCGGCGAACGGGACGATCCGGGAGGCAGTGCCGGACCCGCCCTTGAAGCCGTAGCAGTTCATCCCGGTGCCGCCGCCGACCGAGCCCTCCTCGACCGGCCCGGCCGCCGCGCCGTCCAGCGCCTCGCGGGTCAGGTGCGGGGTGACCGCCAGGCCGTTGATGTCGTTCAGGTAGCCGTCGTAGGTCTCCGCGACCACCGGCAGCAGCCAGGCCGCCGCGGCGTGCGGGTGCCGCTGCGCGGTCCAGGCCACCACGCCGGTGTGCGCGGCGCCGACCGCGTGCGTGTTGGTGATCGCCACCGGCCCGGCGAACGTGCCGGACTCGGCGATCCAGGCCGTGCCGGTCATCTCCCCGTTGCCGTTCTGGGCGTGCACGCCCGCGGTGACCGGGTCGCCGGCCCCGTCCCGGCCGCGCGGGTGGATGGCGGTCACCCCGGTCCGCACCGACTCGCCCTCGATCAGCGTCAGGTAGCCGACCTCCACCCCGGGCACGTCGGTGATCGCGTTCCACCGGCCGGGCCGGCCGGCCAGCGGCAGGCCCAGCGAGCGGGCCCGGGGTTTGCCCGCCGGGGTGGCCAGGTGTTCCGGCCAGCCTCCGGGCGGGGCTGGTTCAGGGGCAGCGGGAGCCGGGTTCATCGGGTCATGATGCCGGATCCGCGGGTTCCGGCGCCGTGCACTATCTCACTGTAAGTGTCCGAAACCCCATTTACGGGCAGAAATACAGCTATTCACCAGCCGGTTACCTCGTTTCCCTGACGGCCGCCTGGCTGTTGCGTCAGATTGGGCTGAGACAGCATCCAGCGCGCCGGATGGCTGCCGAGGAGCAGCGAGCCGCCCTGACCCGCGGTAACACCGGTCCGCCCCTGCCGACCCCGTGCGGCGCGGCAGGCGATCCCGGATGACAGCCGAGCACGTGCGCACCGCGTGCCCGATCGAAGGCTCGTCTTGGCCCCCATCAGTACCACCCGTCGTCACCCTGCCCGGATTACCGCCGCCCTGTCGGGCGCGGCCATCGCCGTGGTGGCGATGGCTTCCGGGGCCCAGGCCGCCGTGCCGGCCGGGGCAGCCCACCCGGCAGGGGCCCACCCGGCCACCGTCAGCGTGGCCGGCACGGTGGAGGGAACCGCCCAGAAACTGACCCCCGCAACCAAGCACCATCACCACCCGGTCGCACCGCACCGGCATCGGCATCTCACGCCACGGCAGATCGGCTGGCGGCTGCTGCGGTACATGCACTGGAACCCCCGGCGCCAGTTCCCCGCGCTGAACGCGCTGTGGAACCGGGAGAGCGGCTGGCGGGTGCACGCCTACAACCCCTACACCGGAGCCACCGGGATCCCGCAGGCCACCCCGGGCTACAAGATGGCCACGGCCGGCCCTGACTGGCAGAACAACGCCTGGACGCAGGAGCGCTGGGGCCTGCGCTACATCCGGGCCCGGTACGGGTCGCCCCGCGCGGCCTGGGCTCACTCGCTCGCCACCGGCTGGTACTGATGGCTGGCGCTGGCCCGGCCCGGCGGTAATTCACCGACCTGCCCGCGGGCGTTCACCCCACGGGAAGCCCGCGGGCAGGTCGCTTATCCACCATGGGCACGCATGCACCCTCTTTCCGGAGCAGCCAGGAGCGTGACCCATGGAGGACGGCGCTGACGTCAGCCGCAGGCAGGTACTGATCGGCGGCGGTCTCGCCGCGTCCGCGCCGCTGCTGGCCGGAGCCGCCCGCCCCGCGCCCGCCGCGGCGTCTCTGGTCCGGCGGCCAGGCAAGGCCGGCGCACCCGCCCCCGAGCAGGTCCACGTGCAGTACGGCGCGGACGCCGCCTCGCAGGCCGCGGTGTCCTGGGCCGCGGCGGCGCCCGTCTCGCGCCCGCGGCTGCGGCTCGGCCGGCCCGGGCCCGGGTTCGGCACCGAGATCCCGGCGCACGAGAAGACCTACACCGAGGCGCTGACCGGGGAGACGGTCCACACCTACCACGCCCGGCTCGACCTGCTCCCCGCGGACACCGAGTTCGTGTTCGAGGTGCTGCACGACGGCGCGGCGCCGGTGGCCGGCGGCTTCCGCACCGGGCCGCGCGGCCGGTCCCGCGGCTTCCGCTTCACCAGCTTCGGCGACCAGTCGGTCCCCGCCCCGGTCGGCTCCGGGCTCGGCCCGAACACGCCGAATGCGGGCTTCATCGTGGCCGCGGTCGACGCCCTCGACCCGCTGTTCCACCTGATCAACGGCGACCTGTGCTACGCCAACCTCAGCGACGCCCCGGTCGCGACCTGGACCTCGTTCTTCACCAACAACATGCGCTCGGCCCGGTTCCGGCCGTGGATGCCGTGCGCCGGCAACCACGAGAACGAGGTCGGCAACGGCCCGCAGGGCTACCTGGCCTACCAGACCCGGTTCGAGCTGCCGGACAACGGCTCGCTCCAGTTCCGCGGCAACTGGTACGCGTTCACGGTCGGGCCGATCCGGGTGATCTCGATCAACAATGACGACGTGTGCCTGCAGGACGGTGCGTTCAGTGCCTTCCGCCGGGATCACGTCCCCGGGTACGCGGCCAACGGCGACGACCCGTACATCATGGGCTACAGCCAGGGCGCGCAGCGGGCCTGGCTGGAACGCGAGCTGGCCGCCGCGCAGGGCAGTCACGAGATCGACTGGATCGTGGTCTGCATGCACCAGGTGGCCATGTCCTCGGCCCACTTCAACGGCGCCGACCTGGGCATCCGGCAGCAGTTCCTGCCGCTGTTCGACAGCTACGGGGTGGACCTGGTGGTCGCCGGGCACGAGCACCACTTCGAGCGGACGTTCCCGGTCCGCGGCGTGCTGCCCGGCTCGTCCGTGCTCACGCCGGCGCCGCAGGCCAGCGATCCGGCCGAGATCGACACCGCCGCGGGCACCGTCCACGTGATCATCGGCGGTGGCGGGCACTCCGCGCCGACCCCGGCCGGCAGTTTCGATGTGCCGCCCGACGGGGTGCTGATCACCAGCGTGGGCCCGGGGAACCCGCAGGCCCAGCACCCCAGCATCACGGTCACCGAGCCCGCGCCCTGGTCGGCCTACCGGGACCTGCAGACCCCGTACGGCTTCGCGTCGTTCGATTTCGTGCCGGCCGAGCACGGCGGCACCACGTCGATCACCGTGACCCACTACGGCGCGGCCGCGGGGTCGGCGGCCTACTCAGCGCTGGACAAGTTCGTCCTGCGCAAGCCGCTCAAGCGCGGCCCCGGCCACCCGCACGAGGCGTCCCGCGCGACCGCGCCCGCCTAGCCGGCCCCGCCCTAGCCGGCACGCCTAGCCGGCCCCGCGGAGTTGACCTGACGCGCGCGGGCGCGATCATTTGCGGTAGGGAAGCACCGGCGGCACAGCCGTGTTGATTCCCGGCAGCGCGGGCGTGCGCGCCGCCAGGACCAGCAGTGCGGAGGCCAGTCATGGTCGGAAGTAGCGAAGCAGCTCAGGCCACAGCGGAGAGCCGGCCGCTCCAGATCGAGGCCAACGGCATCAACGTCATCACCGACGAGCAGCGCAAGGGCCATCCGCGGGACCTGTTCTGGCCCTGGTTCGCGGCCAACGTTTCGGTGCTCGGCCTGTCCTACGGCGCGTTCGTGCTGGGCTTCGGCGTGTCCTTCTGGCAGGCGGTGATCGCCGGCCTGGCCGGGATCATCATCTCGTTCCTGCTCTGCGGGTTCATCGCGGTGGCGGGCAAGCGCGGGTCGGTGCCCACCATGATCCTCGGCCGGGCCGCCTTCGGCATCCGCGGCAACAAGCTCCCCTCGGCGATCTCCTGGGTGCTCACCGTCGGCTGGGAGACGGTGCTGATGATCCTGGCCACGCTGGCCACCGCGACGGTGTTCGAGCGGCTCGGCTGGGGCGGCGGCACAGCCACGAAGATCATCGCGCTGATCGTGGTCACCGGGCTGACGATCGCCGGCGGGGTGATCGGGTTCGACCTGATCATGCGGATGCAGACGGTGATCACCATCGTCACCGCGGTGCTCACGGTCGGCTTCATCATCCTGTCCGCGAACAAGATCCACTGGTCGGCGGTGTCGGCCATCAAGGCGGGCTCGGCGGAGCAGTTCACCGGCGCGCTGGTGTTCGTGATGACCGGGTTCGGCCTGGGCTGGGTGAACGCCGCCGCGGACTATTCGCGCTACCTGCCGCGCCGGTCCTCGAGCCGCGGCGTTATCGGCTGGACCACGTTCGGCTCCTCGCTGGCCCCGGTCATCCTGCTGCTGTTCGGGCTGCTGCTGGCCGGCTCGTCGGCCAAGCTGAGCGTCGCGATCGGCGCCGACCCGGTCGGCGCGCTGGCCGCCCTGCTGCCCACCTGGTATCTGGTCCCGTTCGTCATCGTCGCGGTGCTCGGCCTGATCGGCGGCGCGGTGCTGGACATCTACTCCTCCGGGCTGTCCATGCTCAGCGTCGGCGTGCCGGTGCCGCGGTACGTCGCGGCGCTGATCGACGGCACCGTGATGACCATCGGCACGATCTACGTGGTGTTCTCCGGCAACTTCCTGGTCGAGTTCCAGGGCTTCCTGATCACGCTGGGCGTGCCGATCGCGGCCTGGTGCGGCATCATGCTGGCCGACATCCTGCTGCGCCACCGCGACTACGCCGAGGCCGAGCTGTACGACCGGACCGGCCGGTACGGCGACGTCCGCTGGCTGTCGGTCGGCCTGGTCGTGATCGGCTCGGTCATCGGCTGGGGCCTGGTCACCAACGGCTTTGCCAGCTGGCTGACCTGGCAGGGCTACCTGCTCGGCCCGTTCGGCCTGGGCGGCAAGACCGGCCCCTGGGCGTTCGCCAACGTGGGCGTGCTGGTCGCGCTGGTCCTCGGCTTCGTCGGCACGCTGGCCCTCGGCCGGCCGGCCATCCGGGCCCAGGAGGCCGCGGGCGCGTCGGCCCCGGCGCAGGCCCGGGCGTGACGGCCGGGTGACCATCCCGCCCGGCACGGGCCCATCAAGCACGGGCGCACCCACCACGGGCGCGCCCTGGCTGGCGGTCATCGACATGCAGCGGGTCTTCGGCGACCCGGGCAGCCCGTGGGCCGCCCCGCGGTTCGGCGAGATCACCGGGCCCGTCCGGGAGCTGGCCGGGGCGTTCGCGCCGCGGGTCAGCTTCACCCGGTTCATCGCGCCCGCCCGGCCGCAGGGTGCCTGGCAGGAGTACTACCGGCAGTGGCCGTTCGCCCTCCAGCCGCCGGACGCGGAGCTCTGGCAGCTGGCCGGGGGCCTGGCCGACGGGCTGCCGGGCGACCCGGCCGGGTCCACCGTGGACGCCCCGGCGTTCAGCAAGTGGGGAGACGAGCTGGCTGGCCGCACCGGCCCGGGCGGTCACCTGGTGCTGTGCGGGGTGTCCACCGACTGCTGCGTGCTGTCCACCGCGCTGGCCGCGGCCGACGCTGGGGTCACGGTGACCGTGGTGGCCGACGCCTGCGCCGGGGTGGACGACACCAGCCACGCCCAGGCGCTGGCCATCATGGCCCTGTACGGGCCGCTGGTGCGGGTGGCCAGCCTGGCCGACGGCCTGGCCCTGGCGGCCGGCCCGCGGTGACCGGCGGCGGGCCGCAGGACCGGGCCGCCGGGGCACTGTACGGCCTGGCTATCGGTGACGCGCTCGGCATGCCGACCGAATCGCTGCCGCGCAGCCAGATCGCGGCCCGGTACGGCCCGCTGGTGGACGGGTTCCGGGCCGCGCCGGCGGGCCACCCGCTGGCTGCCGGGCTGCCCGCGGGCACGGTCACCGACGACACCGAGCAGGCCGTGCTGCTGGCCGGGCTGATCATCGCCGGGCGCGGCCGGGTGGACGGCACCGCGCTGGCCCGCGAGCTGCTGGCCTGGGAAGAGAGCATGCGGGCCCGCGGCTCGGCCAGCCTGCTCGGCCCGTCCACCCGCCGGGCGCTGGCCGCGCTGCAGGCCGGGGCCAGCCCGGAGGAAGCGGGCCGGCACGGCACCACCAACGGGGCGGCGATGCGGATCGCCCCGGCCGGCCTGGCCGTGCCGCCGGAGCGCCTGGACCGCCTGGTCGGCCTGGTCACCGAGGCCAGCCGGGTGACCCACAACACCTCGGTGGCGCTGGCCGGGGCGGCCGCGGTGGCGGCCGCGGTGAGCGCCGGGGTGGGCGGCGCCGGGATCGCGGCGGCGACCCGGGCCGCGGTGGCCGCGGCCCAGGTGGCCGTCCGGCGCGGGTACTGGGTGGCCGCCGCGGACGTGGCGGCCCGGATCACCTGGGCGGCCGGCCTGGTGGCCGGCCAGCCGGCCGGCCGCGCCCTCACCCTGATCTACGAGCTGGTCGGCACCAGCCTGGCCACCCAGGAATCGGTGCCCGCGGCGTTCGCGGTGCTCGCGGCCTGCCCGGACGACCCGTGGCGGGCCTGCTGCCTGGCCGCGTCACTGGGCGGTGACACCGACACGATCGCCGCCATGGCCGGCGCGATCGCCGGGGCCTGCCACGGGGCGGAGGCGTTCCCCGCCGCGGCCCGGCAGACCGTGACCGAGGTCAACGGCCTGGCGCTGGAGCCCCTGGCGGCCGGACTGCTCGAGCTGCGGGCCGCCGCGTGACGAGCACCGGGGCCCGGCTGCTGCACCTGGGCACGGTCGTGGCCGACGTGGTGCTCGGCGTGCCCGCGCTGCCGCCGCGCGGCGGCGACGTGCTGGCCAGCGCAGCCACGGTCACCGCGGGCGGGGGCTTCAACGTGCTGGCCGCCGCGGCCCGCCAGGGCATGCCCGCCGCGTACGGCGGCGCGCACGGCACCGGGCCGCTGGCCGACCTGACCCGGGCCGCCCTGGCCGCCGAGGGCATCGCGGTACTGCTGCCGCCTGTGCCGGGGCGGGACACCGGGTTCGTGATCACCCTGGTCGAGCCCGGCGGCGAGCGGACGTTCGTGACCAGCCCGGGAGCGGAAGCGCGGCTGACGGCGGAGGCGCTGGCCGCGGTCACCGCCCGCCCGCAGGACACCGTGTACCTGTCCGGGTACGCGCTGGCGCACGAGGCCAGCCGGGCCGCACTGCTCGGCTGGCTGCCCGGCCTGCCCGCGGCGGCCCGTCTGGTCTTCGACCCGGGCCCGCTCGGCGCGCAGGTCCCGGCCGCGGCGCTGGGCCAGGTGGAGAGCCGGGCCGACTGGTGGGCCGGCAACGCGGCCGAGGCCGCCGCGCGGACCGGCGAGACCACGCCGGAAGCCGCCGTCCTCGCGCTCGCGCGGCGTACCGGGCGGGCTGGTGTGCTGGTCCGTACCGGCCCGGACGGCTGCCTGCTGGCCGGCCCGGCGGCCGGCCCGGGTGCGGGCGCCGACGGCGTGGTCCGCGTGCCGGGGTTCCCGGCCGCCGTGGTGGACACCACCGGCGCGGGCGACACCCACACCGGCGTGTTCCTCGCCGCGCTGGCGGCCGGCGCGGGCCCGGCCGCCGCGGCCCGGCGGGCCAACGCGGCCGCGGCGATCTCGGTGACCAGGCCGGGGCCGGCGACCGCGCCCACCGCGGCAGAGCTGGACCGGTTCCTGGCCCAGGACCGGGCTCAGTCCCCGGGGGCCCAGTGGCGCTTCTGCGGCGGCCGCCCCGGCGCCGGGCGCAGCGGGTAGATCACCGGATCGGGGTGCCGCCGGGGACCGGACCACGGTGCCCGCACGGCGTGCACCGCGAAGGCGATCGCGTAGGCGGCCTTCTCGTAGTTGACCCGCCAGCCGGTGAACTCCGTCCAGGCCTCCCGCGGGTCGCGCTCGATCGGGAAGTCCACCTCCTTCAGCCGCTCCACCGCCTCCAGGAACTCCTCGTAGGTCAGCTCGAGCCCGGCGGTCATGTCCGGGGCGTCGGCGGGCGGCACGTCCAGGCCCATCGCCCGGCCCACCTCACCCAGGCAGATCAGCCCGCTGCGCAGGCACAGCCGGGCCTGCACCTCGGGCACCGACCCGGGAGCCAGGGCCAGGTACAGCGCCGCCGAGTCGAGCACCGCCAGCAGCGACACCACCCAGGAGTTCCGCGCCTTGGGTGAGCGGAACCGCACCAGCGGCAGGTACGTGGTGTGGCTCTCGGCCACGTCCGCCGCCCAGGCCTCCCACCGCTCGTACAGGGCGGGCAGCGTGTCGATGGTCGACAGGCCAGAACCGAGCGCGTAGCGCGTCCGGGCCAGCAGCTCGGGGCCCCAGGAGGGAACCCCGGCCCGGGCGGTCAGCAGCGCGATCTCGTTCTCCCGCCGGCTGAACGAGCCGTACAGCGTAGGCAGGTAGGAGATCTGCAGGGTGATCGTGATGATCCCGCTGAGCGCGGACAGGTCCTGGATGATCCGCGGCCCGGCGCCGGCCACCTCCGCCGAGCCGATCCCCCCGATGCCCCACAGCCCGGGGCCCGCGGTTATCAGCGCGTCGGTGATGTCCGCCACGAACGGCCAGAACAGCAGCGCGTAGCCCAGGTAGAAGACGAGCAGCCAGGCGGCCAGCTGGGCCAGCAGCAGCACCGCGGCTTCCGCGGCGAAGATCTTGTCCCGCCGCCGGTAGGACTTCACCGGCGCGGCCGCCATCCGGAACGTGCCGTTGACGGCCTTGTCCACCAGGCGGGTCAGCCAGCTGCCCACCGGCCGGGGCACGATCAGCGTGCCCACCACCGAGATCGCTGCGGCGAGGACGAGCAGCCCGCCCACCACCGCAGCCATGTCACGGGCGATACCGGGTACGGCCAACTGCCCTCCTTGCCCTCAGGATCATGAACTTACTAAGCCAGCCCGTGGGATGTCCTTAGGGTCGGTCGTGCGTTCCGGCCCTTCCGGCGGGCCTCCGGCCGCGGCGGCGCAACGCCCCGGCCGGTCACGGGGACGCTCAGACAGGTGGTATCTCCCGTGCGGTTGATGTCTTCGGCACCTCAGTTACGGCTCCCAGGATCTTCCCGCAGGACCCTGGTCAGCGCAGCGGCGGCGCTGGCCGCCCTGGCCCTTCCCGCGGGGCTGGCCGCCCCGGCCCAGGCCCAGGCCCGGCCGGCCCCCGCCCGTGCCCCCGCCCGCGCCGTGGCCCGCCCGCCCGTGGCGCACCGGCCCGCCGGGCAGGTGCCCGCCCGCCGCCCGGCCCGCGGCACCCCCGCCTTCCCGCCCGTCACCCGGGACGTCGAGCAGGTCAGGCAGCTGGTGCAGTGCGGCTCGCGGATGTACGCGGTCGGCCGGTTCAGCCAGGTCAGGTGGCATGGCCGCACGTTCACCAGGAACAACGCGTTCAGTTTCCTGGCCACCGCGCCGTTCACGATGAGCAGCTGGAACCCGGACGCCGATGGCGAGGTGAACAGCATCGCGTTCAGCGGCGGCTGCGGCAGTGCGTTCCTGGGCGGCTCGTTCAGCTCAGTGCACGGCACCCAGGCGGACAACATCGCCAAGGTCGACGTGGCCACCGGCCGGGTCGTGACCCGGTTTGGCCGCCGTGCCGACGCGCCTGTGCTCAGCCTGGTGGCCAGCCATGGCCACCTGCTGGCCGGCGGCCAGTTCAGATCAGTCAACGGCAGTGCGGACAGTTACCTGGCCAGCCTCAGCCCGGCCACCGGGCGGGACGACGGGTTCGCCCGGCTGAACATCTCCGGCCGCCTCGGCGACGGGCGGACCAAGATCTACAACCAGCAGATCAGCCACGACGGCCGCATGGAGCTGGCCGAGGGCACGTTCACCTCGGTTGGCGGCCAGCGCCGGCAGCAGATCGTGATGCTCCGGCTGACCAGGCGGCACGTGACCGTCACCGACTGGACGTCGCCGGAGTTCTTCGCCTCCTGCCAGCCCGAGGAGCAGTTCTGGCTGCGGTCCGCGGCCTGGTCGCGGGACGACCAGACGGTGTACGTGGCGACCACCGGGTTCCGGCCCGCGTTCGGCCCGCCGAACAGCGCGCTGTGCGACGCGGCGGCGGCGTTCCCGGCAACGCACACGCTCGTCCGCCATCTGTGGATCAACTACACCGGCTGCGACTCGCTCTTCGCCACCGCGGCCACCTCGCGGGTCGCGTTCTTCGCTGGCCACGAGCGGTGGGCCAGTAACCGGTTCGGCTGCAACGAGCGGGGCCCGGGCGCGGTCGACGCACCGGGGATGGTCGGGCTGTCCCCGCGCGACGGCGATGTGGTCTGGAACCCGACCCGGAGCCGCGGCCTGGGCGCCGACGACATGCTGGTCACACCGGCCGGGCTGTGGATCGCCAGCGACAACGCCAACCGGTCCACAACCTGCGGGCGGTCCGGCGGGCACGCGGGGATCTGCTTCCTGCCCTTCCGCGAGCGAGCGCGGGCCGCGGCGGCGCTTTCCTGACGAGCGACGCCGGCGCGACGAAGGAGCGTCGAAGGAGCGAGGAGGGAAGGCGCCGCCTCTCAGCGGCCCGGGAAGCGAGCGAGCTTGCTAGCACAGCCGCTAGATCGTGGGCCGGCTGCTGCTTACAGCTGGCCCACGCTGGTCACCTCGACGACGGCCGCGCCGGCCTCGTCGCTGGCGGCCAGGTCGACCCGCGCGCTGATGCCCCAGTCGTGATCGCCGGCCGGGTCGTCGAAGATCTGCCGCACCGCCCATGCACCGGGCTGCTGGTCGATGATCAGCAGCCCGGGGCCGCGGGCGTCGGGCCCGGTGCCGATGTCGTCGTGCTCGGCGAAGTACGGCTCCAGCGCGTCGGCCCACGCCTCGGCGTCCCAGCCGGCGTCCGCGTCCAGTTCGCCGAGCTCGTCGTACCGCTCCAGCGCGGCCAGCTCCACCCGGCGGAACAGCGCGTTGCGGACCAGTACCCGGAACGCCCGCTGGTTGGCGGTGACCGGCGGCGGGCCCTCGTCGGCCGCCGCCACGGGCGCGTCCCCGTCCTCCGGGTTGCGCAGCCGCTCCCACTCGTCCAGCAGGCTCGAGTCGACCTGCCGGACCAGCTCCCCGAGCCACTCGATCAGGTCGAGCAGTTCCTCGGTCTTGGCCTCGTCCGGCACGGTCTGCCGCAGCGCCTTGTAGGCGTCGGCCAGGTAGCGCAGCACCAGGCCCTCGCACCGGGTCAGCCCGTAGAAGCCGACGTACTCGGTGAAGTTCATCGCCCGCTCGAACATGTCCCTGGCCACCGCCTTGGGCGACAGCTCGTGGTCGGCCACCCACGGGTGCCCGCGCCGGTAGATGTCGTACGCCCCGGCGAGCAGGTCGGCCAGCGGCCGCGGGTAGGTCACGTCGTCCAGGAGCTCGATCCGCTCCTCGTAGGACAGGCCGTCCCGCTTCATCTGCTCGACCGCCGCGCCGCGGGCCCGGGACAGCTGCGCGGACAGCACCTGCCGCGGGTCGTCCAGCGTTGCCTCGATGACCGACAGCACGTCCAGCGGGTAGCCGGGATCCGCCCGGTCGAGCAGGCTGATGGCGGCCAGCGCCAGCGGGGACAGCGGCTGGTTGAGCGCGAAGTCGTACTGCAGGTCGACGGTCAGCCGGACCAGGCGACCCTGCTCGTCCGGCTCGTTCAGCCGCTCGACCACCCCGCCGGCCAGCAGCGCCCGGTAGATCGCGATGGCCCGGCTGATGTGCCGCCGCCGTGCGGCCGGCTCCTCGTCGTTGGTGGTCAGCAGGTGCCGCATGGCCGTGAACGCGTCGCCGGGCCGGCTGATCACGTTCAGCAGCATCGCGTGGCTGACCGCGAAGCTGGACTGCAGCGGCTCGGGGTCGGCCGCGACCAGCCGCTCGAACGTCGGCTTGCCGTAGCCGACGGTGCCCTCCGGTGGCTTCTTGCGCACCACCTTGCGCCGCTTCTTGGGGTCATCGCCGGCCTTGGCCAGGGCCTTCTCGTTCTCCACCACGTGCTCGGGAGCCTGGACGATGACCGTGCCCACCGTGTCGTATCCGGCTCGTCCTGCTCTTCCGGCGATCTGGTGGAACTCGCGGGCCTGGAGCAGCCGGGTCCTGGTCCCGTCGTACTTGGACAGCCCGGTGAACACCACGGTGCGGATCGGCACGTTGATACCCACGCCGAGCGTGTCGGTGCCGCAGATCACCTTCAGCAGGCCGGCCTGGGCCAGGGTCTCCACCAGCCGGCGGTACTTCGGCAGCATCCCGGCGTGGTGCACCCCGATGCCGTGCCGCACAAGCCGGGACAGCGCCTTGCCGAACCCGGCCGCGAACCGGAAGTTGCCGATCAGATCGGCGATCGCGTCCTTCTCGGCCCGGGTGCACACGTTGATGCTCATCAGCGCCTGGGCCTGCTCCAGCGCCGCCGCCTGGGTGAAGTGCACCACGTAGACCGGCGCCTGCCGGGTCGCCAGCAGCTCTTCCAGGGTCTCGTGCAGCGGGGTGAGCACGTAGGAGTACAGCAGCGGCACCGGCCGGTCGGTGGAGTGCACCACCGCGGTGGGCCGCCCGGTGCGCCGGGTCAGGTCCCGCTCGAACCGGCTGACGTCGCCCAGCGTGGCCGACATCAGGATGAACTGGGCGTGACCGAGCTCGATCAGCGGGACCTGCCAGGCCCAGCCGCGCTCCCGGTCCGCGTAGTAGTGGAACTCGTCCATCACGACCTGCTGGACGTCGGCCTCCGCCCCGTCCCGCAGCGCGATGCTGGCCAGGATCTCCGCGGTGCAGCAGATAATCGGCGCGCCCGGGTTGACGCTCGCGTCGCCGGTCATCATGCCGACCAGGTCCGGGCCGAACAGCGCGCACAGGTCGAAGAACTTCTCCGACACCAGCGCCTTGATCGGCGCGGTGTAGAAGGACCGCTCGCCCCAGGCCAGCGCGGCGAAGTGCGCGCCCGCCGCGACCAGGCTCTTGCCCGAACCGGTCGGCGTGCTCAGGATGACGTTCCCGCCCGAGACGACCTCGATCAGCGCCTCTTCCTGATGCGGGTACAGGGCCAGCCCGCGGTCTTCCGCCCAGCTCGCGAACGCCTCGTACAGCGTGTCGGGGTCGGTCTCGGCGGGCAGTTCGTCGGTCAGGCTCAGCACGGTCAGTCCGGTTCCGGGCCCGGCGGGCCGGGCCAGCTCAGGTCATGGCGGGGTCAGGCGAGATAGGCGTACGCGGGGGAGCCCGGGTCGATCTGCTCGATCCGCATCGGGGCGGCCTTCATCCGGCCCAGCAGGGCGTCGATGCCGTCCGCGGAGCCCAGCTCGATACCTACCAGAGCGGGCCCGGTTTCCCGGTTATTCCGCTTCACGTACTCGAACAGCGTGATGTCGTCGTCCGGGCCGAGCACCTCGTCGAGGAACCGCCGCAGCTCGCCCGGCTGCTGGGCGAACTCGACCAGGAAGTAGTGCTTGAGCCCGCGGTGCACCAGGGACCGCTCGATCACCTCGCCGTACCGGGACACGTCGTTGTTGCCGCCGGACACCAGGGCCACCACCCTCGCCCCGGCGGGCAGCCCGGCCAGCCCGGCGGCCTGCGGCAGCGCCGCGGCGGCCAGCGCCCCGGCGGGCTCGGCGATGATGCCCTCCTGCTGGTACAGCTCCAGCATCTCGGTGCACACTGCGCCCTCGTCCACGGTCAGCATCGTGTGCGGCACGGCGGACAGCACCTCGTAGGGAAGCTCGCCCACCCGGCGCACCGCGGCGCCGTCCACGAACGGGCTGATCTCCTCCAGCGTGACCGGGGCGCCCGCGGCCAGCGCCGCGATCATGGACGCCGCGCCGGACGGCTCGGCACCGATGATGGCCGTCTGCGGGGCCCGCTCGCGCAGGTACGCGGCCAGGCCGCCGATCAGCCCGCCGCCGCCGACGGGGACCACGATCGCGTCCGGCGGTTCCGGCATCGCCGCCAGGATCTCAGCGGCGATCGTGGCCTGCCCGGCCATCGTGCGCGCGTCGTCGAACGGCGGCACCAGCGTGGCCCCGCTGACCGCCGCGTCCCGGGCGGCGGCCGCGGCCGCGTCGTCGTAGCTGCCGCCGGCCAGGATCAGCTCGACCTGGTCCCCGCCGTGCCACGCGATGCGGTCGCGCTTCTGCCGGGGCGTGGTCCGCGGCAGGTAGACCCGGGCCGCCACGCCGAGCTCCCGGCTGGCGTAGGCGACGCCCTGCGCGTGGTTGCCCGCGCTGGCGCAGACCACCCCGGCGGCTCGTTCCGCCGGGGTGAGCTGGGCCATCAGGTTGTACGCGCCGCGCAGCTTGTAGGAGCGGACCGGCTGCAGGTCCTCCCGCTTGAGGTAGACCTGCCAGCCGGTGGCCTCCGACAGCCGCGGGCACGGCTCCACCGGGGTCAGGCTGGCGACGCCCGCCAGCCGGGCCGCGGCAGCGTCGACATCATCGGCGGACAGCCCGGCCAGCAGGCCATGCTCAGTCATCACCGCACGACCCTAGCGGCTCACCGGCCCGCCCGAGCGCCGCTCTCGTCCCGACGATGGCACATCGACGGGTGACGAGGGGGCTGCCGCGAGGGGTGGCCGGGTGTGCGATAGGAAGGTGCGGTGAGAATCGGAGTCGTCTTCCCGCAGACCGAGATCGGCGCTGACCCCGGGGCGATCCGCGCCTACGCGCAGCACGCCGACGGCCTCGGCTACACCCACCTGCTCGCCTACGACCACGTGCTGGGCGCCGACCCTGAGGTGCACCCCGGCTGGTCCGGCCCTTACGACCTGCACACCACGTTCCACGAGCCGTTCGTGCTGTTCGGCTACCTGGCGGCGGTGTCGTCGCTGGAACTGGTCACCGGCATCATCATCCTGCCGCAGCGGCAGACCGCGCTGGTCGCCAAGCAGGCCGCGGAGGTGGACCTGCTCACCGGCGGCCGGTTCCGGCTGGGCGTCGGCCTGGGCTGGAACGCGGTCGAGTACGAGGCGCTGGGCCAGGATTTCGGCCGGCGCGGAGCCCGGATGACCGAGCAGGTGGGCCTGCTCCGCCGCCTGTGGACGGAGACCTCGGTCTCTCATGAGGGCTCGTTCGACCAGGTCACCGGGGCCGGGCTGGCGCCCATGCCGGTGCAGCGGCCGATCCCGCTGTGGTTCGGCGCCCAGTCCCCGCGCGCGTATGCGCGGACCGGCGCGCTGGCCGACGGCTGGTTCCCGCAGGTCCGGCCCGGACCCGACCTGGAGGCGGCCAGGCAGCAGGTGGACGACGCGGCCAGGGCGGCCGGCCGGGACCCGGCCAGCCTGGGCATGGAGGGCCGGGTCAGCTGGCGGCCGGGCAACGTGGAGCGGCTGGCCGCCCGGGCCCGCGGCTGGCAGGACGCCGGCGCGACCCACCTTTCGGTCAACACCATGGGCGCCGGCCTGACCTCGGTCGATGGTCACCTCGAAGCCCTGTCCGAGGTCGCCGCAGCGGTCCAGCTCACCCCTCGCTAAGGGAGCAGCATTGGGCCGCTGGAGGGCGCTGCCTTCCCTCCTCGCTCCCTCGGCGCTCCTTCGTCGCGCCTCATCGCTCGTCAGGAAAACAGCGCCGGCGGCACCTCCGCTCGCTCTGCCGGCTCCGCCGCCGGCGCCGGCGGCGCCGGGCCGGTCAGCCTGGCCATGGCTGACCGGCCGGTTTCTGCGCTACTTCTTCCTGGCCTTCTTTGGCGGGCGGGTGCGTGCCTGGGCCAGGGCTGTTTCCACCCAGGGGGAGGCCCGCTCTGGGGTGTCGCGCCAGGCGGCGGGCAGGCTCACGTAGCCGTTCATGGGTTTTTCGCCGGGGCCGAAGCCGCCCGCTCCGGCGACTGCGGACAGCTCGCCGTAGGCTGGCTCGTCCAGCCGCAGCCCCACCGACGCGCCGAGAAGGCCGGCGAACATCTGGCCGTTGGCGAAAGCAGCCAGGTTGCCGAACATCGGCTTGACTTCCACTTCCGGATCGTCCGGAATCAGTGACCGGAAATAGTTCCGGTCATCGTCGGTGGGTTTCGGCATCTTCATGGCCGGTGTCCTTAGGCAGCGGAGTCTTAGCTGGCGGAGTCTTATGCGGCGGGCTCGTCGGCCGGCTGGAGGCCGCTGAAGCTGGCGCCCTGCGGGTCGGTGAGCACGGTGATCCGGCCCACCGGGGTGTCGAACGGCTCGGCCAGCACGTGGCCGCCAAGCTCGGCGGTCTTCGCGGCGGCCGCGTCCGCGTCGGCGACGGCGAAGTACACGTGCCAGTGGTTGGGGATGCCCGGCATCGGCGGGGCCATGGTGCCGCCGACCTGGCGGCCGTCCACCTCCCAGCAGGTGTACTGCTGGCCCTCCAGGTCCATCGGGACCGCCTTCATCCCGGTGGTCGCCTGGTAGAACGCGTGCACCGACGGGTCGGCGGTGAGCAGTTCGTTCCAGATCAAGGCGCCGGGTTCGTTCACCACGCTGGCGCCGATGTGGCTGCCGGCCTGCCACAGCGCGACCGGGGTGCCCGCCGGGTCGAGAACGAACGCCATCCGGCCGGCCTCGGGGATGTCGAACGGCTCCATGGCCACCGTGCCGCCGGCCGCCCTGGCCCGCGCGGCCGCCTCGTCGGCGTTGTCCACCGCGATGTAGGTGTTCCACATCGCTGGCGCCTGGGCCGCGGCCAGTTCGGGGGACTGCGGCGCGATCGCGGCCACCACCCCGTCGCCGAGCTTGGCGATGGAGTACACGGCGTCGCCCTCCATCGGCATGTCGTCGTAGGTCCAGCCGAACAGCCCGGCGTAGAACGCCTTGGCCCCGGCCTGGTCAGGGGACTGCAGGTCGACCCAGTTGGGCGTGCCCTGAGGGTAGGACGTGCGGACAGGCATCGGATTCTCCCCTCGTTGTCCGTGACCTGGAATTGTGCTCCTGGCCTCGGACATTCCGCGATGCCGCGGCTTCTCCGCTAGCCCGAGTTGCGGAACCGCGGGGCGGGCGGGGTGGCCACGAAGTAGGGCGGGCCGCTGCAGGTCTCGATCCAGTACCCGCCCCGGCCGGTCTGGGCCT
>DASVBE010000346.1:0-2519 GCA_036375995.1 Streptosporangiaceae bacterium
CCGGCCCTGCCAGACAGGCCGGCTTGATCGGCCAGACTGGCTCGGCCGGCCTGGCCCACCGGCCCGGCCAGCCCTTCCTGCCCGGCCCTGCCAGACAGGCCGGCTTGATCGGCCAGACTGGCTCGGCCAGCCTGGCCCACCGGCCCGGCCAGCCCTTCCTGCCCGGCCCTGCCGGACAGGTCAGCTTGATCGGCCAGACTGGCCTGGCCGGCCAGGCTGGCCTGACCCGCCTGGCTGGCCTGGCCGGTCTGGTCAGCCTGGCTGGCCAGCGCGGCGGCCGGGTCCCAGGGCGCGGCGGCCAGCGGGGGCGCGGACCGGGCCAGCGCAACCAGCGCGGCCAGGTCGCAGCTGGCCGCGACCAGGTCGCCGAGCGCGGCCACTGCCCGGGCCGCGGCGGCCTGCCGCTCGGCGGCCGGGACCAGCCCCAGGTGCCGGGACGGCACCTGGACGTCCGGGTGGCGCCGGATCGCGCCAAGCACCGGCACGGGGCCGGGCAGCGCCGCCAGCGAGTCCCGCAGCAGGGCCTCGTGCCGGTCCGAGCCGACCCGGTTGAGGATCACCCCGGCCAGCCGGGTCCGCGGGTCGAACCCGGCGAACCCGGCGACCAGCGCGGCCACCGACCGCCCGGCCGCGGCCGCGTCCACCACCAGCACGACCGGCGCGCCGAGCAGTGCGGCCAGGTGCGCGGTCGACCCGAACCCGGGGTCACTCCCCCACGGGCCGTCCGAGGCCACCCCGTCGAACAGTCCCATCACGCCCTCGATGACCGCGATGCCCGCGCCGGAGGCGCCGTGTGCGAGCAGCGGGGCCATCAGGTCCTCGCCGCACAGCACCGGGTCCAGGTTGCGGCCCGGGCGGCCGGTGGCCACCGCGTGGTAACCCGGGTCGATGTAGTCTGGCCCGGCCTTGTGCCCGGACACCCGGAGGCCCCGCCGGGTCAGCGCGGCCATCAGCCCGGTGGCCACCGCGGTCTTGCCGGCCCCGGACGCCGGGGCGGCGATGACCAGCCGCGGGAGCGTTACCACTCGATGCCCTTCTGGCCCTTCTGGCCGGCGTCCATCGGGTGCTTGATCTTCGTCATCTCGGTAACCAGGTCGGCGGTCTCGACCAGCCGCGGGTGCGCGCCGCGGCCGGTGATCACCACGTGCTGCTGGCCGGGGCGGTCCGCGAGCACCTCGATGACCTCCTCGACGTCCACCCAGCCCCAGGTGATCGGGTAGGTGAACTCGTCGAGCACGTACAGCCGGTAGGTCTCCGCGGCCAGGTCGCGGCGGATCTGCGCCCAGCCCTCGGCGGCCCGCTCGGCGTGGTCCGCGGTGTCCCGCTGGATCCACGACCAGCCGTCGCCCATCTTGTGCCAGGCCACGCTCCCGCCAGCCCCGCTGGCGCCCAGCTCCCGGAGAGCGCTTTCCTCGCCGACCCGCCACTTCGCGGACTTGACGAACTGGAACACTCCGACCGGCCAGCCCTGATTCCACGCCCGCAAGGCCAGCCCGAACGCCGCGGTGGACTTGCCCTTCCCGGTGCCGGTATGGACGATCACCAGCGGCCGGCTCCGCCGCTGCCGCGTCGTCAGCCCGTCATCAGGAACCTGCTCCGGCTGCCCCTTCGGCATCAGGCGGCCCTCCGTCCCCGTGGCGCGGCGGCGCGGACCACGCCCGCCAGCCGGCCCGCGGCTAGCTCGTCCAGCCGGACCGCGGCCGCGCCGAGGCGGATGGCCAGCTTGCCCGCGAGACCCAGGCGGACCATGCCGGTCTCGCAGTCGACCACGATCGCCGGGGTGCCGGCCAGCCGGGCCGCGGCCCGGTCCAGGTCCGCGGCGGTCCCGCTGGTTGCCCGCCCGTCGGTGACCACGACCAGCAGCGGGCGGCGGTCCGGGTCGCGCAGCCGCTCCGCGGCCAGCACCCGTCCGGCCAGGGCCAGGCCCGCGGCCAGCGGCGTCCGCCCGCCGGTGGGCAGCACGGCCAGCCGCCGCGCCCCGGCCTCCACCGAGGAGGTCGGCGGCAGCGCCAGGGTTGCCTCGGTGCCGCGGAACGTGATCAGGCCGACCTTGTCCCGCCGCTGGTAGGCGTCCCGCAGCAACGACCCGACCGCGCCCTTGACCGCGCGCATCCGCTGCCCGGCGGCCATCGACCCGCTCGCGTCGACCACGAACAGAACGAGGTTTCCCTCCCGCCCGATCCGCACGCTCTCCCGCAGATCAGCAGCCCGCAGCCGCGGCCGGGCCGGGCCGTCACGGCCCACCGTCCGGTCCCGGCCCGCCGCCAGGCTCCTGGCGGGCCGGGCCGTGTCCCCGGACCCGGAGCTGCTCACCCCGCGGCCAGCCATCCCATCCCGGCCCGCCCCCAGATCCCTGGCGCCCTGGCCCGCCTTCCCGGACCCCGGGCTGCCCACCCCGCGGCGTGCCCTGCCTGCATCCCCTGCCGCACCGGCGCTGCCCGCAACTGCCGGGCCGTCCGGCGCTGCAGTCGGCATCGCTTTCTCGCGGCGGGTCACGCCTGTCTCCCCCGCCGCACCTC
>DASVBE010000363.1:0-3494 GCA_036375995.1 Streptosporangiaceae bacterium
GTACGCATTCAGGGGGGAAACAGAAATGAAGTTCTGCACGGCATGCGGCGAGGCCGCCCACGGCCAGCGGTTCTGCACGAGCTGCGGCGCGGTTTTGAGAGCCCAGCCCGGCCAGGCCGCAGGCCAGCTCCAGACCACCACCGACCCCGGCCCACCCGATCCCGGCCCGTCCCTGGCGGGGCTGCCCGGCCCCGGCTCGGTCCAGCGGGGGTCATCCGGGCTGGACCCGTACGAATCCGGTCAGCTCCCGGACTGGCCGTCCCGCCCCGGGCGGCACGCGGCGCAACCGCCTTCGCCTGACCTCGCCGTGCCGCCATGGTCCGGTCCTGGTCAGTCAGCGGCGCAATCGCCCGCCGCTGACCAGCCGGCGACGGTCACCTGGGTCCCGCCGCCGCGGGCACCCCTGAGCACGCCGCCCACGTCAGCACCCCCCGCCGGTCCCGTGCCGCCCGCAGCCCGGCCGCCCGCAGCCCGGCCGCCCGGAGCTCGGCCGCCCGCAGCCTGGCCGCCCGGCGGGTCAGTGCCGCCGCCCGCACCGGCGGGGCCGGGAGCATCGTCCGGCCAGGGATCACCGGGGGGCCAGCGGCCACTGAGCCTGCCGCCAGCCTGGCAGTGGCCGGCGGCCGAATCGGAGCGGCTAGCCAGCTGGCCGCCAGTCGGGCCCGTCCCGGCCCGTCCCGCCCAGCCGGACCCGTCTGCCCGGCCGCGGCCGGCCGGGTCAGTCCCCTTCCCGGCGAGCCCGTCCCCGCCGCCGGGCCGGGAGCGCAGGCGGATCTGGCTGGCGGCGGTGATCGTCGTGCTGCTGGCAGCGGCGGGCGCGACCGGCGGGTGGTTCTTTCTCAGCCACCGGAGCCATCCGGCTGCCCGGGTGGCCACCGCGCCGGCCAGCGCGGCGCAGCCGCGCCTGGTCAGCCCCGCCTCGGGCGCGACGTTCGTCCTCGAGCACGTGCCCCCGGGCTACCACGCCGCATACCAGGCCCGCTAGAGCGGCGTCGCGTCGCACAGGCCACGCCGCACCCGCCCGTGCGCCACGTATCAGCACCGGCGCACCCCTCCGCCGCCCAGCACCAGGGCCTTACCTTCCGGCATGTCACGTGCTCCCTCCGCCGCGGCGCGATCAACGGCACCATCATGCGCAGGCCGTCTGACCGGCCGCCATCCGCCCGGCAGTAGGCTCACCAGCGGAGGAGGTCACCATGCTGCCCCCGTTTGGCTGGTACCCGGCCGTCACCCACTGGCAGTTCGCGCCGGTGGTAACGGTCTTCGTGGTGCTGTCCGCCGGGCTGTACCTGTGGGGTGTGCGCCGGGTGGCCAGAAAGCACCCGGCCCGGCCGTGGCCGCGCTGGCGGACCGGGATGTTCCTGGCCGGCCTGGCCGTGGTGGTGCTGGCCACCGAGGGCGGCATCGGGGTCTACGACGAAATCCTGTTCTGGGACCACATGGTCCAGCACCTGATGCTGATCATGATCGCCCCGCCGCTGCTGATCGCCGGGCAGCCGATCATCCTGCTCCTGCACGCCAGCCGGAACCCGCTGCACACCTGGGCCAAGAAGGCCGTCAGGTCCCGTGTGGTGACGTTCCTGACCTGGCCGGTGCTCGGCTTCCTGGCCTACGCCGGGGCCATCGCCGGCGCCCACCTGACCGGCCTGGCCAGCGTGATCGAGGAAAACGCGGTCGTCCACAACCTCGAGCACGGCCTGTTCCTGCTGGTCGGCTACCTGTTCTTCCTGCCCCTGCTGGGCCGCGAGCCGATCCGCTGGCGGCTGTCCTACCCGATCAGGTTCGTCACCCTGGTCCTGGTCATGCCGGTGGACACGTTCACCGGGCTGATCCTCGGCTACGGCAACGCGGGCACCCCCGGCGTCCCGGACCCGGCCGGGCAGCCCGCCTGGGCTCCCGGCCTGGTGCAGGACCTGCACTGGGGCGGGGCGATCATGTGGATCGCCGGGGACGCACTGATGTTCGGCCTGATGATGCTGGTCTTCCTGCAGTGGAGCCAGGACGAGCGGGACACCGGCCGCGGCCGCGGCCGGGGCTGGCTCGAGCAAGCCCGCCGGGCCAACATGGCCCGCCTGGTCACCGGCCCCGACGGCGAGGACGGCCCGGCCGACGGCAGCGGCCCGGACTGGTCCAGCCAGAAGAGCATCGACGACGACGAGCACCTCGCCGCCTACAACGCCTACCTGGCCCGGCTGAACCAGCCAAAGTCCGGCCACCGCCACGAGGCCGCCCCCGGAAAGCACTAGGCCGCCCCCGGAAAGCCCGGCCGCGATCCGGCCCCAGAAATTCTCGCTGAATCCGGTTCGGTCCTGAACCGGCGGGCACTGCGCTACGTGGAACTGGGTGCGGGCAACCTCCCGGCTTCGGGAGGTGTTCCGCTGGGTCGGCCGAGGGACTAGTGGCCCCGTTCCTCGGCCGGCCTGGCGGTCTATGGTGATCCGGTGAGCAACCCGAGCCCCGCCCAGCCGCGCGGCGCCATCGGCGTCGGCCTGGCCACCCTCGCCCCTGACGGCAGAGTTCTCGACACCTGGTATCCGGCGCCCGAACTGGTCCCGGCCCAGGACGGCAGCGAAGCCGGGTCCCGCCCGGCAGCACGGACCACCCGCCTGGCCCCGGACGACGTGGCGTCCCGGCTCGGCGTGGACGCCGCGAAGGCCCTCGGCCCGGACGATCTGCGCGGCGTCGAGGTCGTCGCGGTGCGCACGCACATCGCCGACCTGTCCGCGCCGCCCGCCGACACCCACGACGTCTGGCTGCGGCTGCACCTGCTCAGCCACCGGCTCATCCAGCCGCACGGCGCCAGCATGGCAGGCGAAGCCGTGTTCGGGCTGCTCACCAACGTCGCCTGGACCACCCTCGGCCCGGTGCTGCCCGCCGAGGCCGCCGCGGTAAGGCTGCGCGCCCGCGCGGCCCGCCTCCCGTTCGAGATCACCGGGGTCGACAAGCTCCCGCGGATGACCGACTACGTGGTCCCCGCCGGGGTGCGGATCGCCGACGCCGACCGGGTCCGGCTCGGCGCCCACCTGGCCGAGGGCACCACGGTCATGCACGAGGGCTTCTGCAACTACAACGCGGGCACGCTGGGTACCTCCATGATCGAGGGCCGGATCAGCGCCGGCGTCGTGGTCGGCGACCACAGCGACATCGGCGGCGGCTCGTCGATCATGGGCACCCTGTCCGGCGGCGGCACCCATACCATCAGCATCGGCCGCCGCTGCCTGCTCGGCGCCAACGCCGGCATCGGCATCAGCCTCGGCGACGAGTGCACGGTCGAAGCCGGCCTCTACCTGACCGCGGGCACCCGGGTCGCCCTGCCCGACGGCCAGGTCGTCAAGGCCCTGACCCTGTCCGGTCAGCCCGGCCTGCTGTTCCGCCGCAACTCACAGAGCGGCGCGGTCGAGGCCCTGCCCCGCTCGGGCAAGTGGACGGGCCTCAACACCGCCCTGCACAGCAACACCTGACCCCGCCCCCGCGGGCCGCCCCCCGCCCCGCCG
>DASVBE010000093.1:0-20404 GCA_036375995.1 Streptosporangiaceae bacterium
GCCACCGCCGCCGCACTGCCCGCCGGGCAGCTGGCGGTCCTGCCCGGCCAGACGCACGACATCAACCCCGCGGCGACGGCCCCGGTGATCACCGGCTTCCTTTCATGAGCGGGCCGGGCCGCGCTCTGGGGCCGGTTACAGGAACTGGCCGGTGGAGTGCTCCGGGTCGCCGTTCCAGGCGACGCCGATGACCTGTGCCGGGTCGAGGACCGTCCAGCCGGACTCCCGCTCGATCCGCAGCAGCCCGTCCGGCCGGACCGCCACGGCGGTGAGCTTGTTGCTTTCTGTGGAGGCGAAGCCGACCTGGCCGATTCTGCTGACCACCATGAACACCGTTCCCGACTTGCCGATCAGTGGCCTGAGCAGATCGCAGATCGTCTCACCGGTCATTCGCATCGCCTCCCGAGAGCTAACGGGAACCATGCCCAGGGCCGGACAGCCGGAAGCACAGTTGCACCGGAAACCCTGGCCGGTGGGCCGGCCGCGGCTGGGGAGGGGTCCCCGGAGCGGTTTTGCTTTCCGGCCGCCCGAAATACAGTTGGCGCGTGGAAGCTGGGAAGGCCTGGTCCGGGGGTTCGGCACCGCCGCTCGTCGTGGGTTACGAGGGGATAGAGCGTGTCCTGACCCCCGGTCCGGCATACCGGATCGGGCGGGACCCGAAGGGTGACATCCCGATCACCGACGACCGGGTGTCCTGGCGCCATGCGGAACTGCGGGTGGAAGGCAGCCGCTGGGTCCTGGCCGACGTCGGCAGCACCAACGGCACTTACGTGGCCAACCAGCGGATGGACCGCGTCGAGATCATCGGGATCTTCCTGGCCCGGCTCGGCGACCCCTCCGACGGGACGCTGCTGACCTGCGTCGTCACCGCTCAGGAACCGGGTGCCGCGCCGGGCGGGCGGCCTGCCACCCAGGTGGCCGACCTGGGCGGCAGCGCGCTCGGCCGCGACCCGGGCCCGGCCACGATCGGCCCCGGCGGCATCCCGTCCGGGCCCGACACGCTTGGCCCGGGCGGCGTCCCGGCCAGCCCGGCCACCAGGGGCCCTGCTGCCGCGCCGGTCAGCCCCACGGCCGCCCCGGGCGGTCCAGTTGCGGACCCGGGCGGCACGGCAGTCGTTCGCCCGGTTGCCGCGCCGCCGGCCGGTCCCGGTGAGGAACCTCCTACCGGCTGGCCGCCTATGGTCCCGCCGGTGCCGCCCGCCGGGCCGCCGCCACCGGCCCGGCCGGCCAGGGACGCCACGATGGCGGCCGGGCCGATACCGGAGCCGCCTGCGTCCCCGCCACCCGCCCGGCCCGCCAGGGAGGCGACCATGGCCGCGGGCTGGGTCGCGCCGGAGCCGTCCGCGCCATCCCCGGTCCCGCCCCCGCCAGCCGCCGCGCCCGGCCCGCCGCCGTCCGGGCCCGCCGCGCCCGCCGCGCCCGCCGGGCCCGCCCCCTGGCCCGCCGCGGAGCTGCCGTCCCAGGTTCAGGCACCGGCGCCGCCGGGTTCCGGCAGCGCCGTGCCACCAGCCACTGGCCTCGTCCCGCCCGCCCCTGGCGCCGTCCCGCCGGAAGCCGCGCAGGCTGGTCCGCAGGTGATCCCGCCCAGTGCGGTCACCATGGGACCGGCGGTCATCCCGGCCGCGTCGCCCACCCTTGGGCCGGCCCCGGTCCCGCCGCCGGCACCGGGCGCGGGGCCCGGGCCGGCCGTCCCTGAGGTCGTGCGGATCGGGCGGGCGCCGGAGAGCGACATCGTGATCCCGGACACCAGCGCCTCGCGGAACCACGCCGAGCTGCACCGCGACGGAGCCGGCCTGCGGATCGTGGACCTGGGCAGCTCCAACGGCACGTACGTGAACGGGCAGCGGGTCAAGGAAACGCGGCTGTCCGAGGGAGACATCGTCGGCATCGGCTCGAGCGTGTTCCGGCTGGCCGGGCAGCACCTGCTGAAGATCCACGACGCGGCGGCAGCGGTCGAGGCCACGGCGGCCCCCGCCGCAATTTCCGTACTCCATGAAGATGGCGCGCCCCACGCGCCATCGCCTGCCGAGCCAGCCGGGCCGCCGTCCGCGCCGCCTGCGGCAGCACCTGCCCCGCCCGTGCCCCCGCTGCCGGGCGCACCTGCCCCGGCTGCAGGCGGCGTGCCCGCGGCGGCGCCGGCGGGCGCGGGCCAGCCCGGCCCGTGGGCCGTCCCGCCGAAGGCCAACGCCGACGGCACGCTGGAGATCGGCTACGCGATCCGCTGGCTGGTGCCCAAGGGCGAGCGGTTCGCGAACTTCAGCATCCTCAACGACAACGACAGCCAGCTGGAGTACTACCGCAAGTTCGGGCACATCTACGCGGTCGGCGTGCCCACCAAGAAGTGGCGGCTGGTCGTGGTCTCCGACCCGGACCTGCTCGACGAGGTGGCCGGCAACGAGGAGCAGTTCGGCAAGCGGGCCGAGGAGATCAACTTCTTCGCCCAGCTGGGCAACTCCCGCGGCGGCGGGATCTCGGTTATCGGCGACAGCGCGCGCACCGAGATGATCCGCCGGGTCATGCTGCCCTGGTACGCGCCGTCGCATCAGCGCACCCAGCTGGAGCTGATGAAGGAGCAGGCCCGCCGCCTGGTCGCGAACTGGGCCGCGCTGCCCGACGAGCAGCCGGTGGACGCCAGGGTCTGGATGGAGCGTTACGCGCTCGAGGTGTCCGGCCGCGGCGCCTGCAACTACAACTTCGGCCTGCTCGACGGCAACCCCAGCCCGCCGCCGTTCGCCGAGGCGGTGCTGGAGAGCACCAAGGAGAGCATCCGCCGGGTCGCCGACCCGTTCCCGGACAGCAGGCTGGCCGGCCGGGCCAACCGCGCCCGCCGCGACCGGTACCGGCAGTACAACGCCGAGCTGGTGCGGACGGCCGACGCGCTGGTCCGGGCCCGCAAGTACACCACCCCGCTGGGCCCGCAGAACGACCTGCTCAGCCGCCTGGTGAGCACGCCGGACCCGGAGACCGGCGAGTACCTCGACCGGGAGACGATCCGCGACCAGATGCTCATGCACCTGTCGAACGGCTTCAACGGGCCGTCGATCACCGGGGCCTGGCTGGCTCATGTCCTGGCCAGCTACCCCAAGGTCGAGGAGAAGGTGCTGGCCGAGATCGACGGGATCACCGGCGGCGACCCGGACTACGACCTGAAGTACGACGACCTGCTGTGCCTGCCGTACATCACCCAGGTGATCAAGGAGACCCTGCGCGTCTACCCGCCGCAGCCGGTCACGATCCGGCGCAGCCTCAAGGACGGGATGCTGGGCCGCTACCGGGTCCGCAAGGGCGACATCATCCTGGTCGGCTCGCTCGCGGCGCAGCGTGATCCGCGCTACTGGGGGCCCGAGCCGGACGCGTTCGACCCGTCGCGGTTCGAGACGGACAAGGTTGCGGACCGGCCGAGGCACGCGTTCATCCCGTTCTCGGTCGGGCGGCGGCAGTGCATGGCGCAGGAAGTGTCGTTCATGATGCTCCGCGTCGTGCTGTTCGAGATCTTCAAGCACTACCGGCTGCGGCCCGCGCCGGGCACCGCGGTGGTGAAGAACACGGTGGTGACGACCAAGCCCGCCGCGGTCCCGGTCGTCCGCATCCCGCGGGAGGGAGCTGGCCGGGTGGCCGGGGCCGCGGGTGCCCCGGCACCGGCTGCCCCGGCGCCGCCTGCCGCGGGTGCGCCTGCGCCGGTCATGCCGTCCGGGCCGGCCGTGGCTGCGGCGGCCGCCGCGGGTGCGCCGGCCGCTGCGCCCGCCGCGCCTGCCCAGGCACCCGCGGGCGGGCCCGCTGCGCGACCCGGGCCGGGCAACGGCGGGCGGCCGTCCTCCGGCGGACGGGACTGGGGCCAGCCCGCCGAGATCCCGGCCACCAGCGCGTACCGCCATCTGGTGATCGCCTACGGCAGCAACTTCGGGGCGAACAAGGAGCTCGCCGAGCAGTTCGCGCAGCGCAGCCGGTTCTACGGCTACACCAGCGAAGTGCTCACGCTGAACGAGCTGGCCGCCGCGCCGCCGCGCACCGAGCCGTGGCTGCTGGCCGTCCTGACCTCCACCTACACCTCGAACCCGCCGTCGAACGCGGCCGCGTTCAAGGACCTGCTGGAGCGGTCCTTCCCCGGCGCGCCGATGTGGCAGCAATGCCGTTACCTGGTCTGGGGCCTGGGGAACAGCCAGTGGAACGCGTTCCTCGCCTTCCCCCGCTGGGTGCACACGCGGCTCGCCGAACTGGGGGCCACGCCGGTCGCTGACTTCGGCTACGGCGACGTCGGCTCGCCGGCCTGGGAGCGGCTGCACGCCGAGTGGAACAACGGCGTGTGGCCGGTCCTGCTCGAGCTGTCCGGCGCCCGGCGGACCGACACCGCGGCGGAGCGGATCGCCGCGGAGCAGGCCGCGGTGAGCGCGCTGGTGGGCGGCGACTCAGGGGTCGCGATGCAGCGGTCCCTGATCGGCACCATCCCGCCCGAACTGCGCAACCGGTCGGCCGGCGGGTCGTCGTTCATTTTCCGCACGCCGTCCGGGTTGCGGAAGCTGGCGCCGCCGCCGCGCGGCGACCGCGAGGACACCGCCGCCGCAGCCGGCGGCGCCCCAGCCACCAGCCCGCCGGCCCCGGCCCCGGCGGGCCAGCCGGCCCCGGCGATACCGGCGGGCCAGCCGGCCCCGGCAGGTCAGCCTGCGGGTCAGGTCGGTCAGGCTGCGGCTAAGGCGGCGCAGCCGGGCAACATGCTGGTCCCGGTCACGCTCACCAACGCCGTGGATCTTGAGACCGCCGAGGCCCGCGTGCTGGCCGTCCGCGAGCTGCAGGCCGCCGGGTCGCCGAAGCAGACCCGGCACCTGGAGCTCAGCCTCCCGGCCGGCGTCTCCTACCTGGCCGGCGGGCATGTCGGGATCTGCCCGAAGAACGACCCGCAGCAGGTCGAGCGGCTCGCCGCGCGGCTCGGCGCCCCGCTGGACGGCATCTTCATGGTCCCCGAGGAGATCGACGCCAGGGCCGTGCCCAGGGGTGTGGTCCTGCAGGTCCGCAACGTGCTGACCAGCCTGGTCGACATCGCCGGGCGGCCCAGCGCGGCCCTGCTCGACCTGCTGCTGGAGAAGGTCACCGATCCGTCGGAGTGGACCCGGCTGGCCGAGTTCAGGGACGTGCTGCAGTGGCCGGACGGACCGCGCTCGGAGCTGCACGACATGATCGACGCGGGCGGCTACGACGTGCTCCAGCTGCTGGCCGGCTTCCCGTCCTGCTCGCTGAACATCTTCGACTTCCTGCGGGTCGCCCAGCCGCTCCGGCCGCGGTACTACTCGGCCAGCTCGTGCCCGCAGGTCCACGGCAGCCAGGTCGTGCACCTGACCGTGGGCCACGAATCGGTGCCGGTGGCCGGCCGGCCGGACCGCGATTTCCGCGGGATGAGCTCGCACTACCTGCACACGCTCCGCGAGGGCGACGCGGTGAACGTGTTCTCCGACGACGCGGCCGGGTTCCGCCTCCAGGACGACCCGGCGAAGCCGATGATCTTCGTTTCCGCGGGCACCGGTTTCGCGCCGATGCGGGCCTTCCTGTGGCAGCGGCAGGCGCTGCGGGACAGCGGGGCCGTGCTGGGCGAGGCGGTGCTGCTCAACGGCATCCGCGAGCGGGGCGTGGACGACATCTACCGGGACGAGATCGACCAGTTCGCCGCCGACGGGCTGCTCGATGAGGTGCACCTGGTGGCTTCCCGCGAGCAGCCGGGGACCCGCGAGCACGTCCAGGACCGCATCCGCGCGCTGGGCGTGCTGCTGAACGGGCTGCTGGCGGAGGGTGGATACGTCTACGTCTGCGGCTCGCAGCCGATGCGCGACGGGGTCCGCGCGGCGTTCGCCGACGTGGTGGCCGAGCATCGGCCGATGCCGCGCCCGGACGCCGTGGCCTACCTCGACGCCCTGGAGGAGGACGGGCACTACCGGCCTGACCTGTGGGGCTGAACCCGGGCCTCCAGGGCTCAGCCCAGCGCGGCTGAGCTAGAGTCCGACGAGATTATCCGCGCCGCTGGCCGCGCGCGCCTTGCACGGGACGTGGAGCTTTACATGGATGTTCTTGCTCTCGTACTGGCCCTCGCGGCCCTGGTGATGTTCGCGCTCGCCGCGAGCGGCCGGGAACTCCGCCGGTTCAACGAGATCGCTCTCGGTCTGGTGTTCCTCACCGCCGCCCTGATCTGCCAGTTCACCGGGATCACAAACACGCACATCGGCCACTGACGTCGCCCGGCCCGGCCGCGGCCGGGGCGGCCGGCGGCCGCGGGACCCGGCTAACCGGCCTCGGGTGGCTGCGGCGCGGGCTCCCACGGTGGCCGGCCGGCCACCGGCGGCGGCGTGACGCTGAGCCCGCCCGGCGACGGCGCGTACGTCCCGGCCGTGCCCGGGTCCAGCACCGAGGTGGGCGGCGGGGCCGGCGGGAACGGCGGCCCGTATCCCGGGCCCGGCGCCGGGCTCATCAGCCCGCCCGCGGACGGCGCCGGCCGCCCAGGCGATACCGGCCTCGCGGAGTGGCCCGGGACCGGGGGCGCCGCCGGGAACGCCGGCTGGCCGGGAGCCACGGGTGCCGCCGGGAACGCCGGCTGGCCAGGGGCCCTGGGCGCGGCCGGCAACGCCGACTGGAACGCGGGCCCGGCCGGAACTGCGGGCGGCGGCGGGACCGCGGCGGCCGGCGGCATCGCGTGCCGCGCCGCCGGGAGCACGCCCCGGGCCGGGGGTGCCCCCCGGCCCTGCGCCGCGCCCAGGACCGGCAGCCCGTTCTGGGCCGGCCTCCCGCCTTGCCGCGGCAGCCCGCCCTGACCTGGGGACCCGCCCCGGGCCGGAGGTGCGTTCCGCGCCTGGCGGGGCCGCGCAGAGGCGGGCCGGGCGGTCTTGGGCCGGGCCGGCGTGCGCTCGCGTTGTGCCCCCGGTGGCGTCTGGGAGACCGCGACCAGGATCACCACGAGCAGCGCGGCCAGGAATATCACGAACCACATCACCATCGATGTGCTCATGGCGTCACCCAGGGCCTTCTGTGACACTTCTGCTTCAGACGAGATCAGCCATGATGGCCGCATCCCGGCAGCTAGGTAAGTGATATCACCCAGATTGCCGGGCTGTTTCCTAGTCCATGCATCGGATAGACATCAAACAGCCACATCGCGGGCCCGGAAACCGTCCGGACGGCGGCCGCCTCGGTGCTCGGCACCACGATGGTCGCCGCGGTGCCCAGCGCGGCCCAGGCCGCCGCGCCCACGGTGATCTGATGTGACCGGCGCCGGGTCACGATGTGACCCGCTCAGGTCACGCCTTACCGGTGAGAGCAGCGACGACCACGGGAGGGCACCATGCTGCGCACCGACACCCACGACGCCCCGCTGGCTGGAAACCCGGCCACCAGCGCGGCCGTCCGCGAGCTGGCGGACAAGTTCGTCACGTTCCTGGAGACCGGCGAGCCGCCCGCCGGCCTGTTCGCCCCGGACCTGTTCTGTGATCTCACCGTGCCGCTGTGGCGGCTGCAGGCGCAGGGCGCCGAGGCCAGCGTGGCCCTTCGCCGGGGCGGTCACCCGTGGCCCGGGCGCGTGCCGCGGTCCCGGCTGGACCTGACCGAGACCGGTTTCGTGATCGAGGTCGAGGAAGAGTGGGAGAACGACGGCCAGACCTTCTACTGCCGGGAGATGATGCGCGCCGACGTGTCCGCGGCCGGCATCTCGCAGCTGTCGGTGTACTGCACCGGCGACTGGGACGCCGCGCAGGTTTCCCGGCACGCCCGCGAGGTCACGCTGATCCGGGCCTGACCGGCCAGCGCGTCCTACGCTGGTTCGATGGACGTCCCGGGGGACGGCGGCACCACCCGGCAGGAGCTGATCTCCGGCTTCGCCCGGGCCAGGGCCGCCGGTGACACCGCGGGCATGACCGCGGCCGCGCTGCGGCTGCCCTCGGTGCTCGGATTCGGCGCCGAGCCGGGCCAGGTGCCGGCCCTGATCCACGAGGCGTACACCGCCGCGGCCGGCCCGGCTGACCGCGGGCGGCTGGCGGCGGCGCTGGCCCGGGCCTGGGTCTACGGCGGCGACCCGCCGCGGGCGGTGGCGTTCGCCGCGGAGGCGGTGGACCTGGCCGGCCAGTCCGGCGACCCGGCGGTGCTCGCGGACGCGCTGGATGCGGCGCTCGCGACCCGGTGGGGGCCGGACGAATTCGCCGACCGGCTGGCCCTGGCCGCGCGGCTAGCCTCGGTGGCCGGGCACCTGACCGACCCGGCCGCTCAGCTGTCTGCCTATCTGTGGCGGCTGAGCACGGCCTGGGAGTGCCTGGACATCATCGCCGTGCAGCGCCAGCTGCGCGCGCTCGATCTGCTGGCCGCGGAGTCGGGCTCGGCCCGGGACGCGTTCTTCGCCGCCGCCCGGCGTGCCATGCACGCGCTGGTGGTGTCCGACCTGGCCACCGCGGACCAGCTGATCGAGCAGGCCGGGCGGCTGGGCGAGGCTACCGCCGAGCCAGACCTGGAGGCGGTCCGGCACAGCCTGGCCGCGGACCGGGCCAGGCGGGCCGGGGACACCGCCACGCTCCGGCGCGAGGCGGCCTCGTTCGAGGAGTACGGCGCGGGCCAGGGGATCGCCTCGGTGTCCGCCGAGGCCGCGGTGCTCTGGCTGGCCGGCGGGGAGCCGGGCCGGGCCGCCGGGCTGGCCCGCCGGATCGCCGGGGCGGGCCTGGACCGGGTGCCCAGGGACGTCGACTTCCTTCTCACGGTCGGCTCGGTGACCTGGGTGGCGGCCGGCACCGGGCAAGCCGGCCTGGCCGAGGAGGGAATCGGGCTGCTGGCGCCGTACGCCGGCCGGGCGGTGCTCAACGCGGGGGCGGTCACCTTCCACGGCGTGGTCGACGACTACCTGTTCCGCGCCTGTCAGTCCCTCGGCCAGGAGCCGGCAGCGGCCCGCTGGCGGGACGCCGCCGCGGCGTGCTACGCGCGTCTGGGCGCGATGTGGTGGCTGGCTCAGCTCGGCCCAGCCGGCCAGCCGGCGGCCACGGTCACCGCCGCCGGGCCGGCCGTGCTGCACTTCCACCCGGGTCCCGGTCCCGGCTGGACCCTCGGCCCGGACGGCGCGACCGTGACCGTCCCCGCCGTCCGCGGCCTGGCCTACCTGCGTTACCTGCTCCAGTGCCCGGGCACCGACGTGCCCGCGGCGGACCTGGCCGCGGCGGCCACCGCCGCCCCGGCGCCGGCCGGGCTAGCCGGGCCGGCCGCGCAGGCCAGGGAACTCGGCCTGGCGGCGGCCGGGTCCAGCGCGGGCGAGCTGGCCGACGCCCAGGCGCTGGCGGCCTACCGGGCCCGGCTGACCGGACTGGACGCCGAGCTGGCCGAGGCCGGGTCGTGGGCCGACGAGGGGCGGCTGACCCGGCTGCGGCTGGAGCGCGATGCACTGCTCGACGAGGTCGCCGCGGCGACCGGGCTCGGGGGCCGGCCCCGCCGGTTCAGCTCGGACGGCGAACGGGCCCGGGTCTCGGTCCGCAAGGCGATCGCCGCGGCGCTGCACCGGATCGAGGCGGCTGACCCGGCGCTGGCCCGGCTGCTGCACGGCACCGTGCGCACCGGCGCGGTCTGCCGTTACGACCCCGACCCCGGCCGCCCAGTCAGCTGGCTGCTCAGCCCCGCTGCCGGGGACGGCGGCGAAGCCGGATCCGCAACGGGGCAGGCGGTCCGGGCGGGAAGCCAAGGACCCGCTGCTGGCCGCCCGGCGCCAGCGGGAACCCGGCCGCGCGCGACGGCTCGTAGTCGATCCAGGCCCGGGCCGCCGGCCCCCAGATCCCCAGGATCTGGCGGTGCATCTCCTGTTCCCTGAACATGGCCACCTCCTGGTGGCAGCGGCCGCGCCCGGCCGGGAACCGGCCTGGAGACGGGCCGCCGTTACCTGTACCAGCCTGGCACTGAACAGGGCCGGGGACAATGGCGCAAGCCGGGCGGGACGGGTGAGACTCCCGAAGCAGTGGCAGGCCGGCGAAACACACGGAATCCTCGCTTGCGTCCGTTATCGGCCGGTCTAGGGATTTCAGCAGATGGCTCGTGATCTTGAGGTCAGCCTCAACCTCCTGGAGAGCACCGCAGCCTCCTGGAGAGCACCGCCGGGTCGCTGAGCATGCTGATTGCCACCGCGTTCAGCGACCTGGTCCAGGCCGGCCGCTGGCGCCCGGTCCCCGACGACCTGGCCACCACCGGGTGACCCTCCGCCAGCCCGGTGAGTAACCAGGCCGGTACGGTCCGCTGATCTAACCGTCATTTCCCGGCTCAAACTGAGAGTGCGCCGGGCCGCCCCGGCCGGTAGAACAGGGAGCATGGCCGACACCAACGCGGGAACTGCAGCACAGGACGGTACGAGCCAGGAAGGCACGCTGCCGGCGGTGGCCATCGAGGGCCCGGCGGCGCGGGCGCTGGCCGAGAGCGCCGCCGTCATCGGCGACCTGCAGTTCGTGATGGAGTGCTGCAAGCGGCTGCTGACCGAGCTGGCCGTACCCGAGGAGGAGCGGGATCCGCTGGTCCCGCAGGCGCTGTGGTCGGCCGCGCTGACCGGGTATGCCCGCTGCTTCGGCAAGGGCAGCCGGCCCGGGCTGACCCTGGACGACGTGCGCGCGCTGCCGCTGGAGGGCGAGGTGGTCAAGTACCACCAGTGGCTGCTGGCCGAGCGCGGCCGCCAGGCCACGCGGGCCACCAGCCCGTTCGACGAGGTCAGGATCGGCGCGGTGCTGTCGCCCCGGCACTCGCCGGAGCGGAAGCTGCGCGGCATCGCGGTCCTGCCAGTCAGCCACGTGCTGGTCGACGAGACCGGGGTACGCCAGCTCGGCGGTCTCGCCGCCGAACTGGCCAAGCAGGCCGCGGACCGGGCCAAGGAGCAGCAGGAAACCGTGCTAGCCGAGGCCAGCCGCCAGGACCTGGCCGCGCTGGACAAGCTGCCGCTGCTGCGCATGCTGACCCCGGCCGACGAGGCCGCCGGCCGCGGCTAACCCCGCCCCCGGCTAGCCCCGCCCGCGGCTAGCTGGTCCCCAGCAGGGCGGCGTCGCCGACAGCGGCCCGGATCTTCAGCCGGGCCTGGTGCAGCCGGCTCTTGAAGGCAGCCTCGCTGACCCCGGTGATCTCAGCGGCTTCCCGGGTGGACAGGCCCTCGATGTCGCGCAGCACGATCGCGGCCCGGTAGGCAGGCGGCAGGCTGGCCAGGGCCCGGGCCAGCGCGTCGCGCAGTTCCCGCTGCTCGGCCTGCGGCCCGGGCTCGTCACGCGCCGGGGCGGGAACGTCCAGCGCGGACGCGCCGGGTGCGCCGGGCTCGCCGAGCGGCACCGACAGCGGCCGCCGCGCGGCCCTCTCCCGGGACCTGGTGGCCTCGTTCATCGCGATCCGGTACAGCCAGGTGAAGAAGCTGGACCCGCCGCGGAACCCGCCGATACCCCGCCAGGCCCGCAGCAGGACCTCCTGGGCCAGGTCACCGGCCTCATCACGGCTGCCGGTCATCCGCAGCAGCACCGCGAACAGCCGGTCCGCGTGGGCCATGACCAGGTCCTCGAAGGCGGCCATGTCCCCGGCCTGGGCCCGCGCGATCAGCTCCGCCTCGGTCCCCGGCCCGGCTGGCATAGCCGGTTCCGGCGTCACCGGTTCCGGCGTCACCGGCCCAGGCGTCACCGGCCCAGCCGGCCGGCCGGGCCGCCGTCACCGGCCGCGGCAGCGGTCCGGGCCCGGTCCAGGATCCCGGCCGGGGCCCTGACCACCCGGCCGCCGTCCGCCGCCAGCACCCGGCGCAGCGCCCGCATGGCCCGCAGGCCGCGCTCGCAGTCCACGCAGTCCAGGGCGTGCCGGTCCAGCCGCCGCCGGGCCCGCGCGGGCAGGTCGCCCTCGGCGTAATGGGACAGGTGCTGCTGTGACCACTGGTGGTCAGCGGACTGGCCTGGCACCCTCATCGGCCCTCCTGGCGGGGAGGCCGGCGCGGGAAGCGCCGGCCCGTGACCCGTAGTGAATCAGCCCTTGTCGCCGTCCGGGCCGGCCGGGCCGGCCTCCTCGAACGACAGCGCGCAGGAGTTGATGCAGTACCGCTGCCCGGTCGGCCGCGGCCCATCGTCGAACACGTGGCCCAGGTGACCGCCGCAGGCCCGGCAGACCACCTCGGTCCGGCGCATGAACAGGCTGTTGTCCGGTCGCAGCTCGACCGCGGCGGCCACGGCCGGCTCGGTGAAGCTCGGCCAGCCGGTGCCGGACTCGAACTTGGCGTCCGACCGGAAAAGCTCCGCCCCGCAGCCGGCGCAGCGGTACGAGCCGTCCGCGTGGTTGTGCACATACTCACCGGTGAACGGGCGCTCGGTGTGCGCCTGCCGGAGCACCCGGTACTGCTCGGGGGTCAGCTCCGCGCGCCACTGCTCGTCGGTCTTCTGCACCTGGGCAGGGGTGACGGCGTGGGCGCGGGCCTTGGCGTTACGCATGTGATGCGCTTCCCTTCTGGTTGCCTACATCACCTTGGACCCGCGCCGGCCGGAAACGATTGCCCCGCGCCCCCGGTTCCGTAATCAGAAAAAAATCCTGAACCCGGCCGGCGCGCTAAGAACGCGCCAGCCGGCGCAGCAACCTGGCGTCCTCCATGCCGTGACTGTCGGCCGGCCCCCCTGGGCCACAGCACCCGCTCGGACAGGCTGTGCCGCGGATCGAACTCGACCTCGTAGCTGGACGCGGCCATCCACCGGGCGCCAGGACCCGCACCACGCCGGCCCGGTCCCGCGGGCCGGGCAGGTGGCCAGGCAGCGCGGCGCTGAACGTCGCCAGGCCGCACTGGGCCGGCGGATAGGTGCCGAGCACGACAAAGCCCGTTCCCATTCCGGCAGCTCCTTGTCGCATTTCCCCGGGCCGGCCAGATGCTCCCGCAAAATGGCCCGCCCAGCGGCGCCGCTTCGCCGCGGCGCCAGCCGCCGGGTTTGTCCCCTGGCCCGCCGGGCGTCAACCCGCGCCGCGCGCATTTAGCCGGGTCCGGGCCAGCTCCATACCCGCCCATTAGGATGCCGGGGTGGGAAGTGACGGTCCGGCCGGCGCGGAACCGCGGCTGGTGCCGGAGCCGCGGCTGCGCTGCGGCGGAGTGGCCGGGCTGGCCGAGGCGGCGGTGTGGGCGTACGGCACGGCGCCGCGGCACGGGCTGGCCCCGCCGATCAGCCCCGGGCTGCGCCGCTACCTGCTGCTGCGCACGCTGCGGCTGCCGGTCGTGTTCGCGCTGTCGATCCCGGTCGCGTTTGGGGTGCCTACCGTGGCGACGCTGATGTGGCTGCTGATCCCGCTGTCCGGCGCGATCATTGACCGGAGCGCGCCGTTCGAGCCGGCCGAGGAGCCGGAGCAGACGGCCGGCTGATCAGCTGGTCAGCTGCGGGGCGAGGAGCTCGGCGAGCTGGGCGGCGTTCAGCGCGGCGCCCTTGCGCAGGTTGTCCCCGCACACGAACATCTCGACCGTGAACGGGTCGTCCAGCATCTGCCGGACCCGGCCGACCCAGGTGGGATCGGTGCCGACCACGTCAGCGGGCGTCGGGTACTCGTGCCGGGCCGGGTCATCCACCAGCACCACCTCGGGGGTGCGGGCGAGCACCTGCTGGGCCTGCTCCCTGGTGACCTCCTGGCCGAAGGTGGCGTGCACGGCCAGGCTGTGGCCGGTGACCACCGGGACGCGGACGCAGGTGGCGGAGATCGGCACGTCGGGCAGGCTGAGGATCTTGCGGGTCTCCCGGCGGATCTTCAGCTCCTCCGAGTTCCAGCCGTCGTCCTTCAGGCTGCCGGCCCACGGGATCACGTTCAGCGCCAGCGGCGCGCTGAACGGCTCCGGGTCGCCGATGACCGCGCGCAGGTCGCCGGACCGCTGCCCGACGGTGCGGTTCCCGCCCAGCTTGGCCATCTGGTCGTAGAGGGCCTCGATGCCAGCCTGGCCGGAGCCGGACGCGGCCTGGTAGGAGGCCACGAACAGCCGCCGCAGCCCGAACTCGCGGTGCAGCGCGGCCAGCGGCACGATGAGCGACAGCGTGGTGCAGTTCGGCACCGAGATGATGCCCCTGGGCCGGTGATTCGCGGCCTCGGGGTTGACCTCGGGCACAACCAGCGGGACGTCGGGGTCCATCCGGAACGCGCCGGACTTGTCGATCACCACCGCGCCGCGGGCCGCGGCGACCGGGGCCCAGTCCACCGAGACCTCGTCGGGCACGTCCATCATCACGAGGTCGACGCCGTCGAACACGTCCGGGGTGATGGCCTGGACCTCGGTTTCCTCGCCACGGACCCGCAGCCGCCGGCCGGCCGACCGGGCCGAGGCGATCAGCCGGATCTCGCCCCAGATGTCGTCCCTGGTCGACAGGACGTCGAGCATGACCGTGCCGACCGCGCCGGTGGCGCCGACGACGGCCAGGACGGGACGGCGGCCGCCGGCAGCGGGCGCGGCACCCGCGCCGGCCCCGGCGCTCACCGGCCGCTCCCGCCGTAGACGACCGCCTCTTCGTCCGCGGAGGCGAGGTCGAAGGCCTGGTGGGTCGCGGTGACGGCCTGGTTCACGTCGTTCTCGTCGACCACCACGGAAATCCTGATCTCGGAGGTGGAGATCATCTCGATGTTCACCCCCGCCTCGGCCAGCGCGCCGAAGAACGTGGCGCTCACCCCGGGGTGGGACCGCATGCCCGCCCCGATCAGTGAGACCTTGCCGATCCTGTCGTTGTAGAGCAGCGAGTCGAAGCCCACCTCGTCCCTGACCCGGCGCAGGGCCTCCATCGCCGCCTGGCCGTCCTCGCGGGGCAGCGTGAAGGAGATGTCCGTGCGGCCGGTCGCCGCCGCGGAGATGTTCTGCACGATCATGTCGATGTTGATCGCCGCGTCGGCGATCACCCGGAAGATCAGGGCGGCCTCGCCGACCTTGTCCGGGACGCCCACGACGGTGATCTTGGCTTCGCTCCTGTCGTGCGCCACGCCGGAGATGATCGGCTGCTCCATCTCGCTGCCTTCCTGCGCTGTGATCGACCCGGTCACCCAGGTGCCTTCGCGGTTGCTGAACGACGACCGGACGTGGACCGGGATGCTGTACCGCCGGGCGTACTCCACGCAGCGCAGCACCAGGACCTTGGCGCCGCAGGCGGCCATCTCGAGCATTTCCTCGTAGCTGATCCGCGGGATCCGCTTGGCCTGCGGCACGATCCGCGGGTCCGCGGTGAACACGCCGTCCACGTCGGTGTAGATCTCGCAGAAGTCCGCGCCGAGCGCCGCGGCCAGCGCCACCGCGGTGGTGTCGGTGCCGCCCCGGCCCAGCGTGGTGATGTCCTTGCCGTCCTGCGAGACGCCCTGGAATCCGGCCACGATCGGGATCGCGCCCTGGTCCAGCGCGCTCTGGATGCGCCCCGGCGTGATGTCGATGATGCGCGCCTTGCCGTGCGCCGAGTCGGTGATCACGCCGGCCTGCGAGCCGGTGAACGACCGGCCCTCCAGGCCCAGGTTGGCGATGGCCATGGCCAGCAGCGCCATCGAGATCCGCTCACCGGCGGTCAGCAGCATGTCCAGCTCGCGGCCCGGCGGCAGCGGGCTGACCTGCTGCGCCAGGTCCATCAGCTCGTCGGTGGTGTCTCCCATCGCGGACACCGCGACGACCACCGCATGGCCGGCTTTCCTGGTGGCCACGATCCGCTGCGCGACGCGCTTGATCCCGTCCGCGTCGCCCACCGATGATCCACCGTACTTCTGTACGACCAGGGCCACAGGTCGGCGCTCCTTGTCTCCCGGGGGCCGGCGGTCCGCTTGAGTCTATCCAGCGGCCCGGGAGGATTGCCCAGCCATAAACCGGTGCGGGCGGCCCGGCGGGCGGCGCGCGGACCGGGCTGGCTCAGCTGACCGCGGGGTCCTCGGCGACGTCGAGGCGGGCGTGCGCGACCACTGCGTGCAGGGCGCGCAGGGCGGCGCCGCCGTGCAGGCCCCAGTGGTTGACGTAGGAGTACTGCCACCACCAGAGCGCCTCGGACGACCGGCCCGCCTCGTAGTGCTGCAGGCCGTGGATCAGGTCCGCGGCGATCGTGGCCAGGTCGTCGGACAGCCGGAAGGCAGTCGGCTTGGCGTCCGAGTAGGGGTCGAACAGCTCGGCGTACTCGTCCGCGTCCTCGAGCCGGGCGGCCAGGCCGGTGCGCAGCACGTCCAGGTCGGGGTCGGCGCCGACGTCGGGTTCCCAGTTGCCGGGCAGGATCACGTCCTTGCTGGCGCCGAGCTTGGCCCCGGCCAGCTGGATCTGCGCCACCTCGAGCAGCAGCAGCGGAACGGTTTCCTCGCCGCCCTCGCCCCGGGCCAGCGCGGCGACACCGTCGATGAAGTCCCTGGCACTCTGTGCCACCTCGTGTGCCAGCGGGCGCCAGTCCTCGCCGGGCCGGGCGGCGCTGTCCCCGTCGTCAGACATCCAGCAGTCTCCGTCCTTCAAAGGCCCGTCCCAGGGTGACCTCGTCGGCGTACTCGAGATCCCCGCCTACTGGCAGCCCGCTCGCGGGCCTGGTCACCTTGATGCCCAGCGGCTTGATCTGCCGGGCCAGGTAGGTGGCGGTGGCCTCGCCCTCCAGGTTGGGGTCGGTCGCCAGGATCAGCTCGGTGACCTCACCGTCGGCCAGCCGCGTCATCAGCTCCTTGATCCGCAGATCCTCCGGGCCGATGCCGTCGATCGGGCTGATCGCTCCGCCGAGCACATGGTAGCGGCCGCGGAACTCGCGGATCTTCTCAATCGCCGCGACGTCCTTGGGCTCCTCGACCACGCAGATCACCGCCGGATCGCGGCGGTGATCGCGGCAGATCCGGCACTCGTCTTCCTGCGCCACGTTGCCGCATATGCGGCAGAACTTGACCTTCTCCAGCACCTCGAGCAGCACGGTGGCCAGCCGCTTGACGTCAGCGGGATCCGCGGTCAGCAGGTGAAATGCGATCCGCTGGGCCCCTTTGGGGCCGACCCCGGGCAGCAGCCCGAGCTCGTCGATCAGGCTCTGCACGATCCCTTCGTACATGTCAGTGCCTGTCCGGGGGCCCGGCGGCGGCCGGGCCGTCGCTGCCGGGCTCGTCGTCCGCGTCCTCGTCTTCCTCTTCGTCGTCCTCGTCCTCGGCGGCACCCGAGATGATCCCCGGCATGCCCGGCATGCCGGGGAATCCGGGGAAGCCGCCGCCCTCACCGAAACCGCCCGGGCCGAAGCCGGCCGCCAGCGGGTTCATCGCCTCCTGCTGGAGCTGCATCACGGACCGGTTGGCGTCCCTGACCGCAGCCAGCACCAGATCCGCGATGGTCTGCGCGGACTCCTCCGGGTTATCCGGGTCGATCGCGTCCGGCCGGATGGTCAGGTCGAGCAGCTCGCCCTGACCGTTGACCACGGCCGTCACCAGCCCGCCCCCGGCGGTGCCCTCTACTTCCGCGTCGGCCAGCTCCTGCTGGGCGTCCATGAGCTGTTCCTGCATCTGCTGCGCGGCGGCGAGCAGTTGCTGCATATCCAGCTGACCGCCAGGTTCCACGTTGCCCTCATTCGCTGGTAGATGCGCCTGTGCGGCGGCTCTTGTCCGGTCTCCCGCCGGGGCGCTCGCCGGCGGCCGCCTTACGATTCCGAGCCTATGCCCGCCCGGCCCCTCACCCGTCCGCGCACCACCCGGACTTAACCCCGTGTTACCGCACTTCCCGCATCAAACCGGCCCGCCCCGCGGTGCGCTCTGGTGACGCTGGGCTGGCCTGCACTGGGCCGGGCCTAGTCGCTGCCGAACTCTTCGATGATTTTTCCGCCGAGCTCGCGCTGGATGAGGTCGAGGCCGCTGAGCGACTCGGTGCCGGCTGCGCCGCCCGGCGGCCTGGCGTCCTGCCCGGTGGCGCTCTCCTCGGCGGCCAGGTCGTCGGGGTCCCTGGCCGCCGGCGGCCGGGACTCGTGGCCAGAGCCGGGCTGGGACCGCGATCCGGGCTGGGACCGCGATCCGGGCTGGGCCCGCGATCCGGAGCCGCCACGGGACGGGCCGGGAGCGCCGGATCCGCCGCTCTCACCCGCCGCGCCGCGGCGGGCCGCCTCCCGTGCGGCACTGGCGCCGGTGCCCTGCGCTGACGGGGCTCCGCCCCGGGGCGGGCCGCTGTGGTCGCCCGGGTCATCGTCGTCGTCCGGGCTGTCCGGCGGGGCGTAGTCGTAGGGGCTGGCGTCGCCGTGGTCGCCGGACCGGCCCGGCCGGCTGGGCCCGCCGGGGGATGCGGGCGCGGCACCGCGGGGACGGGCGGTGGCGCCGGCCGCCGCGGCCGGGCCGCTGACCCCGCGGATCTGCGGGGAGATGCCGAACATCGCCTTCAGCACCCGGCTGAGGTCGGCGTCGTAGCCGCTGGACGCGAACCCGCGGGCGTAGCCCTCGTTGGCGAAGCTGAGCGTGAGCGCCCCGCCGTCCAGGCCCGCCACGGTGGCCTTCTCCAGCAGGATCCAGGCCACCTTGCGCTCGGCCTTGACGGCCTCGAGCACCTCGGGCCACCGGCTCTGCAGCACGCCGGCGTCCACCTGGCCGCCGGCTCCCGGGTGCCCGGCCGGGCCGCTGCCCCGGTCCGGGTCGGCCGGCCGCTCCGGCGCAGCCGCCGCGGCCGCGGCCCGGTCGTCCCGGCCGGCTGACTCGCCGCCGCGCGGCCGCGGCTGCGGCGGCGCGGCATTGCCCGCTGGCCCGCTGGCCGCGGCCCGGCCCGCGGTGGCGGCCGCCCGGGCCGCGGCAGCACCCGATGGGCCTTCCCGCTCGGCCGGACCGGTGCCCGTGGCCGCGCCGCTGCCCGTGCCGCCGCCCGCCGCCCGGCTCGCGGCGGCTCTCGCGGCCGCGGCGGGTGACGGCGCCTCCGGCCCGGCGGCGCTGGGCTCGGCCGCCTGGCCGCCGCCGGCCGCTGCCGGGGCCGCATCGGCGGCCGCCCTGGCCACCGCGGCGCCGACCCCGCCGGCCAGCCTCCGCTCCAGCGTCTCCAGCCGGGCCAGCAGGGCCTGCTCACCGCTTCCCGCGCCGGGCAGCAGCACCTGGGCGCACATCAGCTCCAGCAGCAGCCGCGGCGAGGTCGCGCCGCGCATCTCCACCAGGCCCGCGCTGATCACCTCGGCGGCCCGGGTCAGCTGGGCCTGGCCGAAGCCGGCGGCCTGCTGGCGCATCCGGTCCAGCCGGTCGGCCGGGATGTCGAGCAGCCCGGTGTCGCCCGCGTCCGGGACCGCGGCCAGGATGATCAGGTCGCGCAGCCGGTCCAGCAGGTCGGTGGCGAACCGCCGCGGGTCGTGGCCGCCCTCGACCACCCGGTCGACGGCCCGGAACACCGCGCCGCCGTCCCCGGCCGCGAACGCGTCGGCCACGTCGTCCAGCAGGCTCTCGTCGGTGTAGCCGAGCAGCGCGATGGCCCGCTCGTAGGTCAGGCCCTCGTCGCCGGACCCGGCCAGCAGCTGGTCCAGGATGGACAGCGAGTCCCGCGCCGAGCCGGCCCCGGCCCGGATGACGACCGGGAGGATGGCGGGCTCGTAGCTGACGCCCTCGCTGGCCAGGATCTCCTCCAGCAGGTCGCGCAGCACGGCCGGCGGGACCAGGCGGAACGGGTAGTGGTGGGTCCGCGACCTGATCGTCGCGATGACCTTCTCCGGCTCGGTCGTGGCGAACACGAACTTCAGGTGCGGCGGCGGCTCCTCGACGAGCTTCAGCAGCGCGTTGAAGCCCTCCCGGGTGACCATGTGCGCTTCGTCGATGATGTAGATCTTGAACCGGCCGCTGACCGGCGCGTAGAACGCGCGCTCGCGCAGGTCCCTGGCGTCGTCCACGCCGCCGTGCGAGGCGGCGTCGATCTCGATCACGTCGATGCTGCCGGGCCCGGACGGGGCCAGCGCGACACACGAGGCGCACACCCCGCACGGGTCGGGGGTCGGGCCCTGCTCGCAGTTCAGGGACCGGGCCAGGATCCGCGCGCTGGACGTCTTGCCGCATCCGCGCGGCCCGCTGAACAGGTAGGCGTGGTTGATCCGGCCGGAGCGCAGCGCCTGGCGCAGCGGCTCGGTCACGTGATCCTGGCCCTTGAGCTCAGCGAAGGTGGCCGGGCGGTAGCGCCGGTACAGTGCCAGCCGTACGGCCGGGGCCCCCGGGCCTGCCGGGTCGACGGGGGCGGGACTGGGCACGTCGCCTGCCATGACCTCTTCTTCCCAGGAGGAAAAGGGACCCCCCGCACACCCGTCAGAGCCCGCGTACCCTTGCTGCCTTCCGGCCCTGGGGGAGTTGGCGGGATAAACGCCGTGCGAGGGGTCTGGGGTTCAGTCTAGCGAGACCTCCGACAGTCCTGTCCGCGGATCCGCCCGCTGCCCGTTCGGGCACAGTGTCCAGCCGCCCCCCGGGAACCAGTAGGCTGTCCGGCGGAGGATTCGCCTAGTGGCCTAGGGCGCACGCTTGGAAAGCGTGTTGGGGGCAACCCCTC
>DASVBE010000190.1:0-2864 GCA_036375995.1 Streptosporangiaceae bacterium
GGATCCGGCCGGCTGCGGCTGAGCCGGGACGCCCGGCTGATCGTGGCCGGGCAGGCGGTGCGTGCCGCCGGGTACGGGTTCACCGCCGTGCTGCTGGGGGCGCTGCTGGCCGACCGGGGTTTCAGCAGCATCCAGGCAGGCCTGACGCTGACGGCGCTGATCGCCGGGACGGCGCTGGCCAGCCTGGCGGTCGGCCGGTATGGCGACCGGATGGGCCGCCGGGGCTCCTATGCGCTGCTGTTCGGCGGCATCGCGCTGGCGGGCGTGGCCGTCGCGGCGGGCGGCCCGTGGTGGGTGCTGCTGGTCATCGCGCTGACCGGCACGCTGTCGACCGACGTGGTGGACAACGGCCCGGCGACCACGCTGGAGCAGGCGATGCTCGCCGCGGAGGATGCGGGCACGGCCGCGGTGTATGGCCGGTACAACGCGGCCGGCTCAGCGGCCGGCGCACTGGGGTCCCTGGCGGTGGTCCTGCCCGGCCTTGGGCCGCACGGATCAGGCGGCGTGCCCGGCTGGCTGTTCCTGGTGCTGGTCCCGGTCGGTGTCAGCGGCATGATCCTGGCCGGGCGCCTCTCCCCGGCCGTGGAAGCCCGGCCCGCCTCGTCCTCACCGCTGGAGCCGGTGACCCGGGCCCGGTCCCAGCTCGGCCCCTCCCGGGCGGTGGTCCGGCGGCTGGCCGGGCTGTTCGCCGTCGATGCCGCCGGCGGCGGCCTCGTCACCACCGGGTTCCTGGCCTACTACCTCACCGAGCGGTATCACACGCCGGTGGCGGTGCTGGGCTGGCTGTTCTTCGCCGTGTCGGTGGTGCAGGCGGTCTCGGTGGCGCTGGCCCCGCTGCTGGCCCGCCGGTTCGGCCTGGTCGCCACGATGGTCGGCACCCACCTGCCCAGCAACCTGCTGCTCGCCGCGGTCGCGTTCGCACCCACCTTCCCGGCCGCTGCGGTACTGCTGCTGGCCCGGACCACGCTGTCGCAAATGGACGTGCCGACCCGTCAGGCGCTGGTAATGACGGTGGTCACCCCGCCCGAGCGGACCGCCGCGGCCGCCGTAACCAACGCCGCCCGGTACACCGTCCGCCCGATAGGGCCTCTGGTCGCCGGGCTGGCACAGCAGGTCGCGCTCGGGCTGCCCCTCGTGCTGGCCGGAGCAGTCAAGGCCGGATACGACCTGGCCCTGTGGGCCTGGGCGCACCGCCGCGGCCTCACCTCCCGCCCTGCCGCCGGCCGCGCCGGCCGCACGTCGAGCGCGGCCATCACCACCTCTTCCGGGGAGCCGTCATGATCGTCTGCCTGCCCGGCCTGACCGTCCACGACCCATCACCGCAGCCCGCAAACCCAGCGAAGGAGCCATCATGAAATGGATCACCCGCGCCCGGCCCAAGACCGACCGGATCGCCTGCCCCTGGCTGATCGCCAGGTTCATCGACCCCGGCGCCGAGATCCGCTACGTCCCGGCCGGGCAGGTCCTGGACGAGGCACAGCGCCAGGACGCCATCAGCTTCGACGCCCCCGGCGCCCGCTACACCCACCGCGACGGCAAGTGCACCTTCGAGGTCCTCATCGAGGACTACCGCCTGGGCGGCGACCCGGCGCTGGTACGCCTGGCCCGCATCGTGCACGCCGCCGACATCGCCGAGGACATCGGCACCGACCCGGCCGGCCCCGGGCTGCTGGCCATCGGCCTGGGTGGCCTGGACGCCGAACCGGATGATCAGCGGCTGCTGGAGAAGGGCCGGTTTGTCTACGACGCCCTGTACGCCTGGTGCCAGCAGCAAAGCCGCGCCCCGGCCTGAGCGGCACTCCTTCGGGCCGCAGTGCGCCGGATCCGCCAGCGTTACCACCTCGCCCGGCAGCAAGGGCGGTCGCCTGCAGAATGACCCGGTCCGGGGATAATTTGACGGTGAGACATGGTCACCAGCAGTACCTCGGCGGTGAGATGGTACTCGTCATTGACTGCTCGGACCTGGAGCGGTCAGCCGCGTTCTGGTGTGACGTGCTTGGCTACCAGCCGGACGGGCCGCCCGTCGGGCAGTACCTGGGCCTGCTCCCCGTGCGCGGTGCCGGCCTGCAGCTGCTGCTGCAGCGCACCGCGGATCCGAAACCAGCCAAGAACCGGCTCCATCTTGACCTGCGCACCCGTGAACTCGGCCCTGAAGTGGAGCGCATCCGGGCGGCGGGCGGCACCCTCATCACCGCGGAGCCGATGGCTGAGTTCGGCTTCCGGTGGCAGATCCTGGCCGATCCAGACGGCAATGAGCTGTGCGTGGTAGAACCACCGGCCGGGCACTGGCGGGCATAAACGACATAAGAGGCCCTCGCAGAGGGCCAAGACGCCGGCGAGATCCTCGAAGCACGCGCCGCAGGCGGGCCGCCGCCGGCCGGTTCTCCGCTACGGCTGGAGGTCGCGCTGATACCAGGTGCCTGACTTGCCGCCGAGATCGGCCGGGCCGGCCGGGCCAACCGGGACGAACCCGGCCTTGGCCAGCACCCTCTGGGACGCGGCATTGTCATGGGAGGTGGCCGCCCGCAGGATACGCAGCCCGTGCCGCGCCGCCGCCAGCTGGCACAGCTCCCGGACGGCCGCGGTCGCCACGCCGCGGCCGGCGGCCTGCTGCGCGACCCGGTAGCCCAGTACGGCAGTGCCGTCCTCCAAGCCGTACAGGTTGAACCGGCCCAGAACCAGGCCATCATCAGCGACGAGCACGTAGAAGGCACCGGCGCCGGCGCCTTGCTCAGCCAGCAAGGCGCTGTAGCGGTCGGGGAACTCCGCGAAGAACTCGTCGCCGCGGTCGGAGATCGAAGCAGCGAAGTAAGCGCGGTTGGCCACCTCGAAGGCCAGAACCGCCGGGGCATGACCAGCATGCA
>DASVBE010000259.1:0-4286 GCA_036375995.1 Streptosporangiaceae bacterium
GTCGGCCGGCCTGGCGGTGCTGACCGGCCTGGCGGTGCTGACCGGCCTGGCGGTGCTGACCGGCCCGGCGGTGCTGACCGGCCCGGCGGTGCTGACCGGCCCGGCGGTGCTGACCGGCCCGGCGGTGCTGACCGGCCCAACGGCGCTGACCGGCCCAACGGCGCTGGCCAGGACGGTGCGGACGGCCCGGGCGGTGCGGGCGGCCCGGACGGCCCAGACGGCCCAGACGGTGCGGGCGGGCGGCGGGCGGTGCGGCCGATCGGGCCGCCGCGGCCGACGCTGGTGGTGGCCGGCTGCGACCCGGCGCTGCCGCTGCTGGAGATGCCGCTCGCGCTGCTCGACCCGCCGGTCAGCTTCACCTGGTGGCCGTGCGGCAGCCGGGAGGCGCTGCGGCTGGCCGCGGCCGGCCTGGTGCACGTGGCCGGCGCGCACCTGCGCGGCGAGAGCGGCGAGTACAACACCGGCCCGGCGGCCGCCCGGCTGCGCCGCCAGGGTGCCGAGGTGATCGGGTTCTGCTCGTGGCGGGAGGGCCTGGTGCTGGGGCCCGGTCTGGCCGGGGAGGTGACCGGCCTGGCCGACGTGGCCCGCCGTGGGCTCCGGCTGGTCAACCGGGAGGACGGCGCCGAGGCCCGGCACGTTCTCGACCGAGAGCTGGCCCGTCTCCGCCTCGACCCGGCCACACTGCCCGGCTATCAGACCGCGGCTGCCGGGCACCTGGAGGTCGCGGCGGCGATCGCGGCCGGCCTGGCGGACGCCGGCGTGGCCAGCGAGCCCGCCGCGCTGGCCTACGGCCTCGGCTTCGTCCCGCTCGCCGCCGAGCACTCCGACCTGGTCATCCCGGCCACCGCGGCGGGCAGCCGCGAGGTGGCCGGCCTGCTGCGGGTCCTGTCCTCCCGCTGGCTGCTCGACCAGCTGGCCAGCCTCCCCGGCTACGACCCGGCCCGCTGCGGCGAGCACGTCGCCTCGCTGTAGCGAGCCCCATCAGGCAGGAAAGGGCTCTCCGCTCACCTCACCGGGCGGCGCGGCCCCGGCCGTGCCGGGCTCGGGGAGGGCGGTCAGCCGGTCGTGGAGGTACTCCAGGGCGCGGCGCAGCAGCCGGGAGACCTGCATCTGGGAAACGCCGAGCCGCTCGCCGATCTGCTCCTGGGTCAGGTTCCCGTAGAACCGCAGGTTCAGCAGGAGCTGGGACTGATCGTCCAGCTCGGCCCAGTGGGCGTGCACTGACTCGATGTCGACCACGTGCTGGAGCCGCGGGTCGTCCTGGCCGGTCAGCTCGCCCAGGCTGGCCCCGTCGTCCTCGTCCGCGACCGGCGCGTCCAGTGACAGCGCGTGGAAGGCCCGGCTGGCCCCCTGGGCCTCGGTGACCTGGGCTTCGCTGACGTCCAGGTGGGCGGCCAGTTCGGCCGCCTGCGGCGGCCGGCCGAGCTCCTGGGTGAGCGTGTCCGTGGCGGCGCGGATCTCCTGCCGCAGTTCCTGGAGGGGCCGCTGGATCCGGATCGGCGAGCGATGGTCACGGAAGTACCGCTTGATCTCGCCGGTGATGCAGGGCTGGGCATAGGCGGGCAGGCTCACGCCAACATCCGGGTCGAAGTTGCTGATGGCCTTCATCAGGCCGAGGTAGCCGGCCTGCATCAGCTCGTCGGCCAGCTCGGGCGGGGTCTGGTAGCGGCGCGCGCAGGCGCGCACCATCGGCCGGTAGCGCGCGATCAGGGATTCGAAGGCGCGTTCGCGCTGGGTGCTCCCCGCGGGCAGCGAGTGCACCAGGCTGACCAACTCGGTGTCGGTGGCCGCATCGTCGGCTGGGCGGGGGCTGGGGGTCAGGTCGTCCATGGTGGTGGCCCTCCGGGGACGCGCGTCGTCAGTGCTGCGGTCGCCTCATCAAGTTCAGGAAGAACTCGTCGATCTGCTTGATCGCGTCGGCGAACTTGGCGGCGTCGATCGGCTTGATTACGTAGGCGTTGGCGTGCAGTTCGTAGCTGCGCACGATGTCGGCCTCGGCCTGCGAGGTGGTGAGCACCACGACAGGGATCGCCCGCAGGTCCGGGTCGGTCTTGAGCTCGGCAAGGACCTCCAGGCCGCCTCGGCGCGGCAGGTTGAGGTCGAGCAGGACCAGGGCCGGCCGCGGCATGGCCCCGAATCCGCCGGCCCGGCGCAGGAAGCGCATCGCGTCCTCGCCGTCGCCGACGACGTGCAGGTTCAGGCCCAGGTGGCAGTCCTCGAGGGCATCGGTGGTCAGCAGCACGTCTCCTGGGTCGTCCTCGACCAGGAGGACGTCAGCGGTATCGAGGACGGAGGTGGTCATTGGAGGCCTCCAGCAGTTCCGGGACGGGCCCGATGAGAGCACTTCCAGGATCGAGCCAGGAGAGGAAACCTGTCAACAGAAACATGAAATAAATTTCGTGAGATATCTCTCACGATCATGATCACCTGAGTAGATTCTCGCGTGAGTGGTCTCGTGAGGATATACTCAGCTCTCATGACGGCTCGTGACGGAGGCGGCAGCAGCTGGACCCTGCTGACCGGGCACGGGCATGTGCTGGTGGAGATCGCTCGCAGCCCCACCGCCCGCATCCGTGACATCGCCGCGGTTGTCGGCCTCACCGAACGCACCGTCCAGGTGATCGTGGCCGACCTGGCAGCGGCCAGCTACATCACCCGCAGCCGGAACGGCCGCCGCACCCACTACACGGTGAACCGCGACAACCTGTTCCGGCACGGCGCCCAGGAAGGCCTCCGGATCGGCCCGTTCCTCGACCTGCTCACCACGGCCGGGCCGGGCGACACGGAGAGCGGGCCGGCGGCCGCTGCCCGCGACGGGCAAGGCTCGCTGAGCAGGATCGCTGAGCGCACGCCCGGGGTGAACCGGCTTCGCCGGGGGTGAACAAGGGTGGCGGCGCCGCCCGGTCGCCCGGCAGAGTGGCGGGCATGAAGCTGCTGGTACTAGGCGGAACCCATCATGTCGGCCGGGCCGTCGTGGAGACGGCGCTGGCCCGCGGCGACGACGTCACCACGCTGAACCGGGGGGAGAGCAGGCCGCCGGAGCCCGGGGTCACCGCGCTGACCGCGGACCGCACCGACCCGGCCGCGCTGCGCGCCGCGCTCGGCGACCGGATCTGGGACGCGGTCATCGACACCTGGAGCGGCGCGCCGGCGAACGTGCTGGACGCGGCGACCCTGCTGAAGGACCGGGCCGGGCACTACGGGTACGTGTCCAGCCGGTCGGTGTACGAGTGGCCGATTCCCGCCGGGATGGACGAGAGCGCGCCAGTGGTCGAGGGTGACCCGGCCGATACGAGCCGGGAGGACTACGCGGCGGCCAAGCGGGGCGGCGAGCTGGCCGCGCTGGCCGCGTTCGGCGACCGGGCGGTGCTGGCCCGCGCCGGGCTGATCCTCGGCCCGTACGAGCTGGTCGGGCGGATGCCGTGGTGGCTGAGCCGGATCGAGCGCGGCGGCGACGTGCTCGCGCCCGGGCCGCCGGAGCGGCCGCTGCAGTACATCGACTGCCGGGATCTGGCCGCCTGGATGCTGGACATGGCCGCCCGCCGGCAGGGCGGGGTGTTCAACACGGTCAGCGCGCCCGGCCACGCCACGATGGCGAGCCTGCTGGACGCGGCGCTGAAGGTGACCGGGTCCGGCGCCAGGTTCGTCTGGGTCAGCCCGGAGGTCATCGAGGCGGCCGGCATCCAGCCGTGGACCGAGCTGCCGGTCTGGGTGCCGCCCGGCGGCGAGTACGACGGGCTGCACGACGGCAACGTATCCGCCGCCCTGGCGGCGGGCCTGACCTGCCGTCCGGTGACCGAGACCATCGCCGACACCTGGGCCTGGATCCAGGCCGAGGGTTATCCGGAAGGCGACACTGCCCGGCTGCACGGCCTGGACCCGGAAAAGGAACGCAAGGTCCTCAGCAGGCTGTGCTAGCCGCTCGCGGCGGGCCGCTGCAGAGGCGCTGCCTACTGTGCTAGCCGCTCGCTACGGGCCGCTGGAGAGGCGCTGCCTTCCCTCCTCGCTCCCTCGGCGCTCCTCCGTCGCGCCTCATCGCTCGTCAGGAAAACAGCGCCGCGGCCCGCAGCGAGCTCCGGCCGGCTCCGCCGGCCGGGGTCCGCGCCTGACAGCCGTAGCCAATCCTGATAGTGCTAAGGGTGGACCTGATCACCCTGGCGGCGCTGATGAGCCAGGACTCGCTGGTGGGCCAGGCCGGCCCGCATGTCACCCACGAGGTCAGCAACCAGGTGCCGCCGCTGGCGGATTACGACGTGGCCGAGGACCCGGCACTGCTGGCCGCGCTG
>DASVBE010000315.1:0-52766 GCA_036375995.1 Streptosporangiaceae bacterium
CCGGGAGAGATCGCCGTCCCACTTGGGGATCTCGTAGCCGAGGTAGAGCGCGTCGCGGAACACGGTCGGCACGATCTCGCCGACGGTCCGGTGATCCTGGTGCGCATCGTCCGGTGACGGCGCGAGAACCAGGTCCGGCACGGCCCGCCGGGCCAGCGCCTCGATCAGGTCCTTGGCCTGGGCCCAGTTCGCGGGCAGCCGGCCTTCCGGCAGGTCGTGCAGGCTGATGCTGAGCCCGGCGCCGGGCGCGAAGGCCGCCGCCGCGGCCCGGGCCTCGTCGGGCCGGGCCGGAGGGCCGGTCAGCACCAGGTAGTGGAGGGACAGCCCGTACTGGGCCCCGGCCAGCGACAGCAGCAGCCCGCCCGCCCCGATCTCTATATCGTCCGGGTGCGCCCCGACGGCCAGCACCGACAGCGGCCGGCCGGGTGGCGGGGTCAGCCCCAGCGGCAGCACGAGCCCCTCACCGGCCGGGTCCGGCCGGGACGTTCGCGGGCCCGGCCGCGGCCGTCCCGGCCGCCGTCGCCGCGGCGGCGCCTGACCGCTCAGGGTCCCAGATCATCCACGGGCAGTTCCCGCGGTGGTACATCTCGTCCAGCTGGACCCGTTCCTTCACGGTGTCGGCCGGGGACCAGTAGCCCTTGTAGGTGTAGGCGAGCACCCGGCGCTGCGGCACCAGGCGGCGCATGATCGCGTCCTCGACTAGGTCCTCGCCCTCGTTCAGCGCGTCGAAGATGCCGGGGCGCAGGATGAAGTAGCCGCCGTTCTCCCACTGCCGCAGGTCCCGCATGGGCGTGACCTGCGTGATCAGGCCGTCGTCGCCGATGTCCACGACATGGTGCGAGGACTGCGGCGGCACCGCGAGCAGGGCGGCCTCGGCGCTGCTGGCCTGGAACCGCTCAATCATGTCCGGCAGCGGCGCGTTGGTCAGCACGTCGGCGTAGTTGGCCAGGAACATCGGCTCGTCCTCGACGAACCGGCGGACCCGGCGGAGCCGCTCGCCGATCGGCGAGTTCAGCCCGGTGTCTACGAACGTGACCCGCCAGTCCGAGATGTCCTTGCTGAATAGCTGGACGTCACGGGCGCCGTTTTGCAGTACGAAGTCGTTCGACCTGGTCTCGTCGTAGCTCAGGAAGAAGTCCTTGACCGCCGAGGCGCCGTAGCCCAGGCACAGGATGAAGTCGTCGTGGCCGTAGTGCGCGTAGTACCGCATGACGTGCCACAGCAGCGGCCGCTCGCCGACCATGGCCATCGGCTTGGGGCCGCTGGAGACCCCGTCGCGCATCCGCATCCCGAGGCCACCGCAGAACAGGACAACCTTCATGGCCACACCCCCTCGGTCACGCTACGTCAAGCTCGGGGATCGGGAAAACCAGCCGGCCGCCCCAGGACCGGATGTAGCCAAGCTGCTGCGTGATCTCCTCCCTGAGGTTCCAGGGCAGGACGAGGACGTAGTCGGGTTTGGTCTCCGCCAGCCGCTCGGGCGGGTGGATGGGGATATGGGTGCCGGGCAGGAACTTGCCCTGCTTCACCGGGCTCCGGTCAACGGTGTAGGACAGCAGGTCAGACCGGATACCGCAGTGGTTCAGCAGGGTGTTGCCCTTGCCCGGGGCGCCGTAGCCGGCCACCGTCTTGCCCTCCGCCGCGGCGGTCAGCAGGAAGCCGAGCAGGTCGCTCTTGATCTTGAGCACCGCGGCGGCGAAGCCGTCGTGGCCCGCCACCGTGTGCAGGCCCGCGGCTTCCTCGGCGTCCAGTACCGCCTTGACCTGGGCAGTCGGCTCGCCGGCCGCGCTGTCCGGCCGGGCGTGCACCCGAAGCGAGCCGCCGTGCGTGCTGAGCTCCTCGACGTCGGTCACGGTCAGCCCGGCCGTGGCCAGCGCGCGGGACGAGGTGAGCAGCGACAGGTACTGGTAGTGCTCGTGGTAGATCGTGTCGTACTGGCGCCGCTCCATCAGCCGCAGCAGGTGCGGGAATTCCAGCGTGACCAGGCCGGTGTCCTTGACCAGCGCGCGCAGCCCGGCGGCGAACCCGCGGATGTCGGGCACGTGCGCGAACACGTTGTTCGCGGCGACCAGGTCGGCCTGCCCGCGGCGGGCGGCGATGGCCTGGCCGGTCTCCGGGCCGAGAAACTCGACCTCGACCGGAATGCCGCGGGCCCGGGCGGCCTCGGCCACGTTCGCGGCCGGCTCCACGCCGAGCACGCCGATTCCGGCGGCCAGGAAATGCTGGAGCAGGTAGCCGTCGTTGCTCGCGACCTCGGTCACCAGGCTGGCCTGGGTCAGCCCGAGCCGCTCGGTCATGGTGTCGGCATACCGTTTGGCGTGCGCCACCCAGGAGTCGGAGTACGAGGAAAAGTAGGCGTAGTCGGAGAAGATATCCTCGCCTGGCACGTAGGCGGGAAGCTGCACGAGCAGGCAGGACTCGCACAGCAGCACGTGCAGCGGATAGAAGGTTTCCGGATCGTCCAGCTGCGCGGCGGTGAGGTAGCTCTCGCACAGCGGGGACATGCCCAGGTCAACGAAGGTGCGGCTGAGGCGGCTGCCGCAGAGACGGCATGAATGCGCCAACGGATGAACCCCCTCGGCGGTCACGGTGTGGGCGCGCGGTCCGGCCCGGATGGGCGCGGTCCGGCCCGGCGGCCCGGCTGAGAATAGGAGCGCCGGCGCCCGGCCGGTGATACAGGTGGTAGAACAGCCCACGGGGCCGACAGCAATCCGGGGATGAGGGGAAGGGCCAACGTGACCGAGCCGGTGTGCCGCGCCTGCCGCGGCCGGTCGGGTGACCTGGTGCTCGACCTGGGCGAACAGCCGGCCTGCGACTATTTCCCGGCCGCGGCCGAGCCCGGCCCCGACCCGGCGTACCCCCTGGAAATGTGGCTGTGCGCGGGCTGCGGCCTGGCTCAGCTGGTGGCCGACCCGACAGTGCCGGAGGAGCCGCGCGCCGCCGAGCCCGCCGCGCTGACCGAGCAGGCAGCGGACGCGACAGCGCGGGTGGCCGCCGCGGGGCTGCTGCCCGCCGGAGGACGGGTGGCCGAGTACGGCAGTCCGCACGGCGGATCCTGGCTGGGGCTCCTGGCCGGGCGCGGGCTCACCCCCGTGGCCGGGGACGAGCAGGCCGAGGTGGTCCTGGACTGCTTCGGCCTGATGCACGCCGCGGACCAGGCCGGCGCGCTGACCGGGCGGGTGGCCAGAGTCGCGGCCGGCGGGGTGCTGCTGCTCCAGTACCACTCGCTGGAGGCGATCGTGCGGTGCGGGCAGTGGAACGCGCTGCGGCACGGGCACTACGCCTACTACTCCACGACCGCGCTGGCGAACATGCTGGCCGCGGCAGGCTGTACCGCGCAGGCGGCCTGGACCTTCCCGCTGTACGGCGGCACCGTGCTGCTGGCCGCCCGGCGCGACGCGGACGCGGCCACCGGGCCAGGCGGAGGCGCTGGCCCGGGCGAGACGGTGCGGGCGCTGCTCGATCAGGACGCCAGGGCGGGGGTACGGGACCCGGCCGTGCTGGCCGGGCTGGGCCGCAGTGCCGCCGCCCGGGCAGCGGGGCTGCGCGACTGGCTGGCCGCCGAGCATTCAGCCGGGCGCCGGGTACTCGGCTACGGCGCCGCGTCCCGTGCCGTCGCGCTCCTCTGCCGGGCCGGGGCGGACCGGCGGCTGCTGCCCGCGGTGGCCGACGCATCGCCGGGCAAGCAGGGCCGCCGGATGCCCGGTACAGATATCCCGGTCATCAGCCCGGACCGGCTCGCCGCGGATCCGCCGGACTCCGTGCTGCTGTTCATCGATGACCTGCTGCCCGAGGTCCGGGCCGCCTACCCGCAGGTCGAGACGGCGGGCGGGCGCTGGGTCACGGCCGACGGGCTGGCTGTATCCAGCCGGTGACCCGGGCCGGTCAGGAGGCCTCGAGCAGCACCCGCAACCGCTCCAGGCACCGGCCGCGGGTCGGGCCTATGCTGCCGACCGGCAGGCCCAGCTGGTCGGAGATCTCGGCGTAGGACGCGGGCGGGTCGTTCATCAGCAGCTGGAGCAGCCGCTGCCAGCGCCACGGCAGATGCGACAGCGCCTCCCTGACCGCCGCGGCGCGCTCGTCGGCCAGCAGCCGCTCGTCGATCTCCGGGCTGTGCGACTCGCCCTCGGCCAGCTCGTCGTCGTCGTGCATGAGCACGATCCGCTTCCTGGCGGCCAGCTGCCGCAGGCACTCGTGCCGGGCCGTGGCGGCCAGCCAGGAGCCCACCCGGGCCGGGTGGTCGAGCCGGTTGATGTGCTCGAGCAGGCGCAGCCACGTGGTCTGGAACACGTCCGCGGCATCGCTCTCGACCAGCTTGAAATCCCTGGTCATCGACCAGATCAGGCGGGCGTACTGGTCGAACAGGCGCTCCCAGGCCAGCTGGTCCCCGTCCGCCGCGCGCCCGACGACCTCGGCTACGTCCCAGGCGGGCGTGCTGCGGTCGGTCTTGGCTCGCACTGCGGCCCGCCCGGGGGCCTCGGTCCCCCGCTTTCGCCGCCCGGGCCGGACGGCAGCCGCGGCCGCTGATCTCGCTTCCAGGCCATCCCCCCGACGGCGCAGGTCCGCGCCATGACTGATCCCTCCCACTGATCTCCCCCATCCCCGGACTGACGGTCACGCTGTGTTCTTCCCGGAACACTGCCGCAGCAACACATACAGTACCGACTCATGCATGCACTACCAACAGGACGCATAGCCCGGCATCCTGGTTGACGCGAAGCGGATTTTGCGGCCACATATGCGCCGGGCCGGAAATTACCCCATCCCGGCTATAGGCCGTATGTGTTTTTGTCAGCCTGAGTTCGCGTAACCACTTCGTAAACTTTGGCTCGGCGGAGCGCCAGGGCCCGGCCCGGCCGGGGGAGGCCGCGCAGCCGCGCCGGGCCGGGCAGCGCAGCCCCGGCCGCCGGGCCAGCGGCCGTGCTCACCGGGCCCCAGGCGCCCCGAGGGCCCCGGCTGCCGCAGATCAGGAAGCCGAACCTGGTTCAGCGTCGTGGCCGCAGCCGGTCCTGACACTGCTGGATACAGCCGGTTACGGCCCATTGGCGTGATCCCGTCGGCAGCAGCGGAGCAGCCCGGCGAAGATCACGCGGGCCGGGCCGCGCGGCGGCCGCGTACTTTGCCGGCTATTGCGGGCAAATCTGACCAGGCGTCAGATAAGGAAAGAACCTGCTAACAGAACGGTAATACCGGGGTGCCGGATAATGGCGTGCCGCAGCCCCGCTGTCCGCCCGTTCATCATTTTGCGGGCCCGTTGCCGGCCCACCCCGGGCGGCGGGCCCGCCGGGACATCGCCGCGGACGGCGGCCCGGCCGGCCAGGACACCGCCGGCCGGGCCCGGTTACTACGCGTGCCGGAAGGCGCGGGCCAGCGCGGCGAAGTCCGGCGTGCCCAGGCCAGTCGCCGGGTTCCACAGGCGGCCCGGGGAGCCGGTGTAGAACAGGTTGGTGTTCCCCGGGCTGGCCTGCGACAGCGGGTGCAGCGGGGAGCCAGGCCCGGCCGCGAACCGGTAGATCAGCGGGTTCCAGAAGCCGACCCGGTGGCCGACGGCCTCGTTGATGACCGCCGCGGCCCCGTTGAGCTGCGGCGCCACGAAGCTGGTGCCGCCCCAGCCGGTCTCCAGCGGGCTGCCCTGGAAGCCGGTGAAGTACTCCTCGAAGCCGGTGAACGGGTCGGCGTTGGTGGACAGGTCGGGCACGCCCCGGCCGAGCCGCGAGGTGCCGGACACCGCCGCGGGGTGCGAGTGGAAGATCCACTTCGACGGCCGCAGCGCCGGGCCGAACAGCTTGGGCGCGGTCGGCTCCAGCCACTCCTCACCGCGGAACCTGGTGATCCCCGGGATGGCCTTCTGGTAGCCGGGCATCGGCTCGTCCTGGCTGTACCCGCCGCCCGCGCCGCCGGCGTTGGCGAGCGCGAACGACGCCTCCGACTTGCCGCCGAGGGTCTTGAAGTGCGGCCACAGCCAGTCCCAGCCCCAGGCCCGCTCGCGCGGGATCCGGGCCGAGTCCGTCGTGGACAGCGGGATCCGGCCGGGCAGCGTGGTGCCGCCCGCCGAGGTGGTCCAGGCGCTGTCGCCCGGGTTGTCCACGTTCAGGTCGGTGCTGCCCAGCTCGTCGGCGTCGTCGAAGGCGCCCGCGTCACCCTGGGCCACGAAGTTGCTCTGGCCCTGCGCATCGAGCTCCAGGAAGGACAGGTCGGTCGCGGCCTGGAAGGCGGGGGTCTCCTGGTGGGAGCCGATCGCGGTGTCGATGACGTCCTCGGACTCGCCCCAGCTGTCCGACACGGTGTCGGCCACGTTCTCGCTGGCCGCCTGGAAGAACGCGTCGGCGAAGCCCGCGTCGGAGTTCGGCGCCTGGTAGACCACGACCTTCGCGCCGGGCGCCAGCGCCCCGGACTGCTCCACGTCCAGCGTGGTCTCGCCGGACCCGTTCGCGTCGCTCACCGGCCCGGACCCGCCGTCCACGTTGACCAGCCGGATCCGGCCCGGCGCGGCGGCGAGGTGCAGTGTGTGGTGCCAGAAGAACTCCGCGTCCGACGGGCGCAGGCTGGCCAGGGTGATGATGCCGATGGTCTGGCCGCGGCCGGTGAAGCCCTGGCGGTACAGCGGCGCCAGGTTGTAGCGGCGGGCCACGGCGGCCGGGGTGAGGTCACCGTTCTGGGTGCCCGCCGGGTGCGCCCCGGTCGCCAGGGCCGGCCTGTGGACCGCGTTGCTGGTGCCGGGCGGGTAGGTGGTCAGGCCGAGCACGGCCAGCACGAAGCGGGCCAGGCTGACCGGCAGCAGCGGGGCGCTCCGCGGCGAGTGCACGGTCATGGCCGGCCGCCCGGGCGCGCCGTGGTGGCCCGTGGTGGCCGGCAGCCGGAAGCTGTCCTGCTGGATGGTCAGCGCGTCGTTGAACTGGCCCACGGTGCCAGTGGCCCGCACGTCGAGCCCGTCCCGGTAGGCGTCGGTGTGGATGCCGAACTGGGACAGGTAACGGCGCAGCGCCGCGACGTTCGCGGGCGGCTGCCCGTATGACGCCGCGAACTGTGACACCGTCAGCGGCCCGCCGGGCATGCTGGCGGCCACCTGCCCCTCGAGCCCGGCCAGGTTACGGGGCCGCAGGATGAACGAGACCCGCTCCGGCTTGTCGTCAGGGGTCTGGCCGGCCGGGTGCGCGCCGCGCAGTACGGCCCGGGTCAGGCCCTGGGCGACCGGCACCTTGCCGGCTGGCCCAGCCGGCGCCGTGGCGCTCGCCGGGCCGGCTGCGGCCAGGCTCAGCAGCGCCAGCGATCCGGCCGCGCCGGCCGCCAGGACCGCGCCGCGGCGCGAACCCAGGAGTGGGATGGGCTTCACAGAAACTTCCTCCTGAACTGCCGGTGACGGGACGCGGCCCGGCCGCGGGCACCAGTGATCACTTTCGCGGGCCCCACTGCACGCTAAGCGCGCCTATAGGCCGCGCCTAGCCGTCTTGCGCGGCAAATGGATAACTTTCGGCCCGCCCGTACCAGCGCGCCCGGCCCCGCCCGTACCAGCGCGCCCGGCCCCGCCCGGCCCCCTCAGCCGAACCGGCGGGCCAGCCGGCCGAAGGTGCCCGGCGCCGCTCCGTGCAGCCAGGCCGGGAACCGCAGCCACCCCGGCACGTACACCACCCGGCGGTCCGCGGTGACCGCGGCGGTGATCGCCGTGGCGACCCGCTCGGCGGGCAGCGGCCGCGGGCGCTGCCGGTCGTAGGGCCGCCCCCGGCGCTCGAAGAACGGGGTGTCGATGACGCCGGGCACGATCACCGAGATGCCCACCCCGGTGCCGGCCAGTTCGTGCGCCAGGCTTTCCGCGAAGCAGGCCAGGCCGGCCTTGGCGGCGGAGTACACGGCCTCGCCGCGGACCGCGGTGGCGCCCGCGATCGACGACACGAAGACCACGTGACCGCGGCCGCGGGCGGCCATCGCGGGCACCAGCAGCCGGGCCAGCTGCACCGGCGCGGTCAGGTTCAGCTCGATCAGCTCCCGGTCGCGCCCGTCCGGCATCTCGCCGATCAGCCCGGCCCAGCCTCGCCCGGCGTTGCTGATCAGCAGGTCAAGGCCGCCCGGCCCGGCTGCCTCCAGGGCGGCGGCGGCCAGCGCGGCGGGCCCGTCCGCGGTGGCCAGGTCCGCTACCAGCGCGGCACCGCCGGTCTGGCCGGCGACCTCGGCCAGCCGGCCCGCGTCCCGGCCCGCGACCAGCGGCCGGGACCCGGCCGTGGCCAGGGCCCGCGCGGTGGCCGCGCCGATGCCGGATGATCCGCCGGTGACGAGCGCCACCGTCCCTTCGAGCCGCATGGCGTCACACTCTGCCCGCCCGGCCCCGGCCCCGCAAACCGGGCCACGGCCACACCGGCCACGCCCGCGCCGGCCGCCGGCCGAGCCGGCCACGCCCGCGCCGGCCGCCGGCCGAGCCGGCCGCGCCCGCGCCCCCCTGCGGGTCAGACCTGCGCGGCCGCCGTGGTCCAGGCCCGGACGATGTCGCGCATCGACAGCAGCCCGGTCACGTCGTTGCCCTCGACGACCAGCAGGTGCCGGAAGCCGCCGCGGACCATGGCCTGGGCGGCCTGCTCGAGCGTCCAGTCCGGCGAGGCCACCACCAGGTTGTCGGTCCGGTGGTCGGCGACCAGCTCGGTGTCCGGGTTCTGGCCCGCGCCGACTGCGTCCAGGATGTCGCGCTCGGTCAGGATCCCGGTGCCGGAGTGCTCGGGGTCGGTCACCACCGCGGCGCCGACCCGGCGGGCTGACATCAGGCGGGACGCTTCGCGCAGGGTGTGTGCCGGGCCAACGGTCAGTACCACGGTGGTCATGCCGTCGCGTACCTTCATCGCCTCACCCTTGCCGCTTGTGAACTTGTGATTGCTTTGGTTCAGCATCAGCGATGACGGCGCGGAGGGCAACCCTTATGGATTACGGCGGCGGGGGCGTGAGCCGGTTCGGCCCGGTTGGGGCAGGTACGTGCCGGGCCTTCAGGCCGGGGTCAGGCGGCGGAGCACCTCGCCGTGCAGCAGGCCGTTGGTGGACACCGCGCTGCCGCCGTCCGGCGTGGCCTTGCCGTCCAGGTCGGTGAACACCCCGCCGGCCTCCTCCACGATGATCTGCAGTGCGGCCAGGTCCCACAGCGAGACCTCGGGCTCCGCGGCGATGTCCACCGCGCCCTCGGCGACCAGGACGTGTGACCAGAAGTCGCCGAACGCACGAGTCCGCCAGACCTCGCTGGTCAGGCCGAGAAAGTGGCCCTGCCTGGCGCCCCAGCCGCCCAGGCTGGAGTACGAGAGTGAGGCGTCGGCCAGGTCCGAGACCCCGGATACCTGGCACCGGGCCGCCTTGGTCAGGCTGCGCCCGGTCCACGCGCCGCCGCCCAGCGCGGCCCACCAGCGGCGGGCCAGGGCCGGCGCGGACACCACCCCGACCACCACCTCGGTGCCTTCCATCAGCGCGATCAGCGTCGCCCACACCGGCACGCCGCGCACGAAGTTCTTGGTGCCGTCGATGGGGTCGATCACCCAGCACCGGGTGGCGCCCTCGCTGCCGCCGGCCCGGCCGAACTCCTCGCCGAGCATGGCGTCCCGCGGCCGGGCCCGGCGCAGCACGCCGCGCAGCGATTCCTCGGCCGCGTGGTCCGCGTCGCTGACCGGGGTCAGGTCCGGCTTGGTGTCGACCCGGAGGTCGGTGGCCCGGAAGCGCCGCATGGTGATGTCGTCCGCCGCGTCCGCGAGCACATGCGCGAAACGCAGGTCATCGTCATACCCGGGCATGCCGCGAACCGTATCGCGCCGGCCCGTCCCGGGGCCATGACCAGTTTTTCCCGGGTCCGCCCGGATACCGCGCCGAACACCTCCGGCCTGGTAAAGCCGGGGTAAAGCACGCTGCGTGACGACCGGCTTGGGAGGGATTGCCGGGTTTCACTCCGATCCAGTGGGAGGATCTGGCACCCTCGGGGTTGGCCACGCAAGTCCCCAGAAGAGAGGCCAGCCGTATCTCAGCCAAGGGAGTGGACAATCTTGAAGATCAGCCGGCTGCTTGTTGCCGTCGCGTCGACCGCGCTTGTCGCGGCCACGGCGGGCGCCACGGCCAGCGCCAGCGCGACTAGATCAGCTGCAGGTGCCCCGGCCGCTGCCCCGGCCCATAACTACCGACCTGCGTCCTGCGCGGCCCCGCCCAAGCCCGGGTACGCCGCGTGTGACCTGCTTATCCGCACCGACGTCCCAGCGTGGAAGTCGGTTGACGCGGTTACCTCGGCGCTGGTCAAGCGGGCCGCCGCGAACCCGTCGGGGGCGGTCGCCCCGGACGAGATCATCCCGTACGGCCCGGGGGACCTGCGGTCCGCCTACGAACTGGGCCGGGCATCGCAGCTCCGCGGCAGGGGCCGGACGGTCGCGATCATTGACGCGCACGACAACCCGAACGCCGAAGCGGACCTGAATGTGTACCGCACGCACTTCCACATCAGGCCGTGCACGACCGCCAACCACTGCTTCACCAAGATGAACCAGAAGGGCCAGACCAACCCCGCGCTGATGCCGACCCCGGACAAGGGCTGGGCCGAGGAGATCAGCCTGGACCTGGACATGGTCTCGGCGATCTGCCCGAACTGCAAGATCCTTCTGGTCGAGGCCACCAACGCGTCGCTGAACTCGCTCGGGCACGCGGTGCGGACCGCGTTCCGGCACGGCGCGAAGTTCATCTCGAACAGCTACGGCGGGAACGAAGACCCCACCGAGGTCGCCGCCGACCGGCTGTACTACAAGCACCCCGGCGTGGCCATCACCGCCTCGGCCGGCGATGACGGGTTCGGCGTGCAGTACCCGGCGGCCAGCCCGTTCGTCACCGCGGTCGGCGGCACCCACCTGGCCCATTCGCCGAACAAGCGCGGCTGGGCCGAGAGGGCCTGGGGCCCGCCGGGTGAGGGCGAGGGCGGCACCGGCTCAGGTTGCTCCAAGTTCGAGCCCAAGCCGGCCTGGCAGCACGACCCGGCCTGCCACCGCCGTACGGTGGCGGACGTGTCGGCGATCGCCGACCCGAACCCCGGCGTGTTCATCTACGACACGTTCCAGGACGGCGGGGTCATGGTCATCGGCGGCACCTCGGCGTCCGCGCCGATCGTCGCCGCGACCTACGCGCTGGCCGGCCGCCCGGCACCGGGCACCTTCCCGGCGCAGTACCCGTACCGGCACCGCGCCCAGCTGCACGACGTGACCGGCGGCCGGAACGGCATGTGCGCCCGGATCCCGCTGTGCCACGCGATCCCGGGCTACGACGGCCCGACCGGCCTGGGCACCCCGAACGGCTGGGGAGCGTTCGCCCGGTAGCCCGCGGGCCTCTGGGGACTTGCTAGTGGCTAGTTCGGCCGGCTGGGCGCCGCCGCGTGACCGTACGCGGCGGCGCCCAGCTTTATTGCGATGGCCAGGCCGGCCACCGCGACCCCGGCGCGCAGCACGGGGACCGGCATCCGGCGGACCACGGCCGGGCCCACCGCCCCGCCCGCCAGGAAACCGGCCGCCAGCGGCGGCACCACGGCCCAGTCCACCGGCCCGAACCAGGCGAAGGCCACCGCCGCGGCGGCGTTGGCCAGACCGTTGAGCACGTTCTTGGCCGCGTTGGCCCGCGGCAGCGGGCCGGCCTGGGTGGCGGCCAGGAGGGCCAGCATCAGGATCCCGCCGGCCGCGCCGAAGTACCCGATGTAGCAGGCCACGCCCGCTGCGGCGGCGCACACCCCCCAGCGCGGCACCGGCTCCTGGCCCGCGGGATCCCGAACGGCCGCCACGGCGGCGCGAACCCCCCAGCGCAGCACCGGCTCCTGGCCGGCGGCCTTCCAGCTGACCGCGGCCTGGTCGGCTGGGTGCTCGTGGGGGGTGGGGGTGGCCGCGTCCTGGCCGGCGGGCTTCTGGGTGGCCGCGGCCCGGCCGGCCGGGTGCTGGTGGGAGGTGGGGTTGGAGGTGGTCACGTCCTGGCCGGCGGGATACCGGGTGGGTGGGTTTTGACCCGCAGGGTCCGGGGCGGCCCGGGCGCGGGCGGTGGGCCGCGGGATCAGCAGGATCACCGAGCCGGCCGCGATCAGCACCGGGGCCGCGTAACCGAACCAGGACGCCGGGGTGAGCAGCAGCACGGCCGACCCCACCGCCCCGCCCAGCACGCAGGCGGGCCCGAGCCGGAGCAGCCGGGCCCGCTGCCCGGTCAGCTCGGGCCGGGACCCGGCGGCCGCGCCCGCGCCGGTGAACAGCAGGGCCACGGTGTTGGTTACGTTGGCGGCCAGCGGCGGCAGGCCGATCGCCAGCAGCACCGGGTAGGACACCACCGAGGCCACGCTGGCGACGGTGCTGACCAGCCCGGCCAGGGCCCCCGCGGCGACCAGCCCGGCCATCTCCAGAGGGTTCACGCCCCCGCCAAACCCGGCTCAGCCCGACCCGGCCCGGCCAGGCCCGACTTGACCACGCCCGGCTCGGTCAGGCTTGAGTCGGTCAGGCTTGGGTTGATCAGGTCCGGTTCGGCCAGGCCCGAGCTGACCACGCCCGGTTCGACCAGATGCAGCCCGATCAGGCCCAGCCCGACCAGGTCCAGCCCGACCAGGCTCGATTCGGCCAGGTCCAGCCCGGCCAGGCTCGGTTCGGCCAGGTCCGGTTCAGCCAAGCTCGCTGTCCTCCCGGCTGGCCAGCAGCCGGCGCAGCGAGTCCAGCCGGGCCGCCAGCGCGCCGCTGGTGTCGTGCTCCGCCACCCACTCGTCCAGGCCGCAGCCGTCCTGCCGGTGGGTGCACCCTTTCGGGCAGGCCGCGACGCCCGCGGCCAGGTCGGGGAAGGCCTCGATGACCCGGTCGGCGGAGATGTAGCCCAGGCCGAACCCGCGCAGCCCGGGGGTGTCGATGATCCAGCCGCCGCCGGGCAGCCGGAACGCGACGGCCGACGATGAGGTGTGGCGGCCCCGGCCGGTCACCGGGCTGACCGTGCCCACCGCCCGCTCGGCCGCCGGGATCAGCGTGTTCACCAGCGTCGACTTCCCCACCCCCGAGTGCCCGACGAGAACGCTGAACAGCCCGGCCAGCTCGCCGCCCAGCGGGCCCGGGGTGACTTCGCCGCCGGGGCCGCGGCCGGTCACCACGTGCCGCAGCCCGAGCGGCTGGTAGGCGGCCAGGATCTCGTCCGGCGGGGCCAGGTCGGACTTGGTCAGGCAGAGCAGCGGGTCCAGGCCCGCGTCGTAGGCCGCGACCAGGAACCGGTCGATGAGCCGGGTCCTGGGCGGTGGGTCGGCCAGCGCGCAGACGATCACCAGCTGCTCGGCGTTGGCCACGATGACCCGTTCCACCGGGTCGCTGTCGTCCGCCGAGCGGCGCAGTACGGTCTGCCGGGGGAGGACCCTGACCACCCGGGCCAGCGTGCCCGGCGCGCCGGAGGTGTCCCCGGTCAGCCGCACCTGGTCGCCGACCACCACCCGGCGGTGCCCGAGCTCGCGGGCGGCCACCGCGGTAACCGCGCGGTCACCGATGTAGCACCGGTACCGGCCCCGGTCGACCGCGGCGACGAATCCCTCGTCTGCGCTTTCGTGGGCGGGCCGCTGCCGGGTCCGGGGCCGTGACCCGCGGCCGGGCCGGACCCGCACGTCATCCTCGTCCAGGCCCGCATAGCCGATCCGCCGGGTCAGGACGGATCCCCCGACGCCGGGCCGGCTCCCCTGGTCATGAAGCGAGCGTACTGGCGATGGGCGTGTTCTGCCGGTCTTGGTCGTCGCGCAGGGGGAGGCCTAAGGCCGGCCGGACACGTCCAACCGCGTTCTTAAGGTTTGACCGCCGCCCTTGCCGGTTATGACTGCTTCAATCCTGAGCTCCCCGCTCGTTTTGTCGTCTCGCACTGATATGGGTGAAGCATGTGTGGCCGGTATGCCTCTGCGCGCAGGCGCATTGAACTCCTCGAGGAGTTCGGTGTGCAGGCCGACGAGGCCGGCGAGGAGCTGCGCCCGGATTACAACGTCGCCCCGACCAAGAAGATCTACGCCGTCATGACCCGCCGCCCGCCGGGCCTGGCGGGCGCCGGCGAAGGCAGTAACCCCGGGGGCAACGGCTCCGGCGGCAACGGCGAGGCGGCGGCCACCAGCGACCCGGCCCCGGTCCGGCAGCTGCGCACGGTGCGCTGGGGCCTGGTGCCGTCCTGGGCCAAGGACCCGGCCATCGGCAGCCGGATGATCAACGCCAGGGCCGAGACCGTGGCCAGCAAGCCCGCGTACCGGCGGGCGTTCACCAAGCGGCGCTGCCTGATCCCGGCGGACGGCTACTACGAGTGGTACAAGCCCGGCGAGGACGCCAAAGCGGCCAAGCAGCCGTACTTCATCCACCGGGCGGACGGCGCCCCGCTGGCCTTCGCCGGCCTGTACGAGTTCTGGCGCGACCAGGCGCACCCCGACGACCACCCGGACGCCTGGCTGGTCACCGCGACCATCATCACCACCAGCGCCCCGGACGAGCTGGGCGTCATCCACGAGCGGATGCCGATGGTGATCCCCCCCGGCCAGTGGGCCGAGTGGCTGGATCCTGACCTTCAGGACCAGGCCCAGCTGGCGCACCTGCTGGCCCCGGCGGTCAGCAGCGGGCTGATCACTACCCGGGTGTCCACCAAGGTCAACTCGGTCCGCAACAACGGACCCGAGCTCATCGAGCCGGCCCGCGACGACGCGGCCAACGGCTCCGCCGGGGAGCCGCCTGCCCGCGAGGGCGGGCCGGGGCAGAGCCCGGCCACCACCCTGTTCTGAGCCCGCTGGGGCGTCCCTGGCTGCGGTCGGGGACTCAGTGTGCTGCACCTTCCCTCGGAAAGGAGGCGGGATCAGGTGGATGCCGTCATCGCGCGCAAGCGGCTGGAGGAACTGCGGGACTCCCTCGACCGGTCCATCTCGGTCCTGGGCGGCTCGAACTCACGGAACGGCCTGGCCGCGGAGTACCCGCCGGACCCGGCCGACGCGGGTGCGCACCTGTCGGAAACCGAGCGGGCCGCCGCCATGCTGGACGCCGCACGCCGTCAGCGATCCCAGGTGATGGTCGCCCTCGGCCGGATCGATCAGGGCACGTACGGGGTGTGTGCCGACTGCGCCGGGCCGGTGCCCGAGGGACGGCTGGAGGCCAAGCCGGACGCGGCCCGCTGCGTGCCCTGCCAGGCCAAGCACGACCGGCGCCGCCGCTGACTCATGCAGTAACACCGCAACGCGGCCGGCCACCGGGCTGCAGTACCACTGCAACGCAGCCAGCTCTCGAATTGCAGTGATACTGCAGCGCGGCCAGGCCGCCGGACTGCGGTGGCACTGCAACAGGGCCGGGCCGCCGGGTTGCGGTGATACTGCAAACGCAGCCGGCCACCGGGCTGCGGTGGCACTGCAATGGGGCCGGGCCGCCGGGTTGCAGTGATACTGCAACGGGGCCGGGCCACCGGACTGCAGTGATACTGCAACAGGGCCGGCCACTGAGTTGCAGTATCACTGCAACTCAATATCTGGCCGGATAGCTGGCCGGCGGGGCGCTCGGGGACCGCGCTGGTCAGCCGCGGCCAACCCCGGCCGGCGTAAACCAGCCGGCCCGCGGAATGCCTGGCCAGCCCGCTGTGTTGCAGCGCACATGTCCCTAGCGGCGTACCCGACTCTGCCCCTGGCTCCGGCCCCGGCTCAGGCCCTGGCCTGGGCCTCCGGCGCGCTGCCGGTGCGGGCCAGCGCGGTCTCCCCCCAGCCGGCCCCGGCGCAGCGGCCCGGCCCCCCTTCCCCGCCCGGCTTCCCTTCTCCGCCCAGTGGCGGGAAACTGGCTGTCTGCCCGCCCGCCGGGACTGGCAAGATATCCTCCGGCCAAGATGGCTGGCGCCGCGCAGGCCCGGCCGCTGCGGCGGAGGAGGTGAGTCCGGTTCCCGAGACGATGGCTGAGCGTGACGCGCGCTTCGAGCGTGACGTCCTGCCGTTCCTGGATCAGCTGTACGCCGCCGCGATGCGGATGACGCGGAACGCGGCGGACGCCGAGGATCTGGTGCAGGAGACGTTCGCCAAGGCGTACGCCTCGTTCCATCAGTTCCAGCCGGGCACCAACCTGAAGGCCTGGCTGTTCCGGATCCTGACGAACACCTTCATCAACACGTACCGCAAGCGGCAGCGTGAGCCGCAGCGGGCGGGTACCGAGGAGATCGAGGACTGGCAGCTGGCCCGGGCCGCCTCGCACACCTCGTCCGGGCTGAAGTCGGCAGAGGCCGAGGCGCTCGAGCGGCTCCCGGACTCCGACGTCAAGCAGGCCCTGCAGGCGCTGCCCGAGGAATTCATGATCGCGGTCTACCTGGCCGACGTCGAGGGCTTCGCGTATAAGGAAATCGCCGACATCATGGGCACCCCGATCGGTACCGTGATGTCACGCCTGCACCGCGGCCGCCGTCAGCTGCGTGACCTGCTGCAGGATTACGCGGCCGAGCGGGGCCTGGTCCGGGCCGCCTCGGCCGGCGGCGGCCCGTCCGCCAGGGACCTCGAGGAGGACGCGAGATGAGCTGCGGTCTGCCTCACGAGGTCCCGTGCAGCGAGATCCTCGACCGGGTGTACAGCTACCTCGACCACGAGCTGCCCGAGGAGGGCATCGCGCAGGTCAGGGAGCACCTGGACGAGTGCGCGCCGTGCCTGCGGGAGTTCGGCCTGGAGGAAGCGGTCAAGAAGCTCGTGCACAAGTGCTGCGGGTCAGAACCGGCCCCGGCCGATCTCCGGCACAAGGTGCTGACCAGGATCGAAGCGGTCCGGGTCGAGCTGGAAGTGACTCAGTTCCGGGCGGACTGACCCGGGGCAGGACGGCGGCCGGCGCTGGCCGCCGGGGCACGTGGCCCACCCTTGTGAGCCCGTTAACGTGAACGTGCCGTATCCCTTAAATCCCATTTTGGCACTATGCATGGTGTGGCTGGTCGGCGGCACCTTCGGCCGGCCTGGCCCGAGGAGTTGCTCTCAGTCGCTGTAGTGCAACGCACCGGTGATGCAGGGCCGGATCATCCGCGCCGCGAACGCGTTCGACGACCTGGTCGGCGGGTCGACCGACCGGGACCGGCGGGGCGCGGCGCTGGAGCGGCTCCGGCTGGACACCGCGTACGAGTACGACGCCGGGGTGGTGGAGGCGCTGAGCGCGGTGGCGGGCGGCGGCGGGCCAGCCGGGTGTAGGCGGCTGGATGCAGCCGGGTGCAGGCGGCTGGATGCAGCCGGCCCGGGTAGCCTGCCGGCGTGCTCGAATCAGTACTGGTCGCGAACCGGGGCGAGATCGCCCGGCGGATCATCGCCACGCTGCGGCGGCTCGGCATCCGGTCGGTGGCGGTGTACTCCGAGGCCGACGCCGGGCTGCCGTACGTCCGCGAGGCCGACGAGGCGGTGCTGATCGGGCCCGCCCCGCCGGCCCGCAGCTACCTGGACGCCGCCGCGATCCTGTCCGCGGCCCGGCAGAGCGGGGCCTCCGCGGTGCACCCCGGCTACGGGTTCCTCGCCGAGAACGCGTCGTTCGCCGCGCAGGTCACCGCGGCCGGCCTGATCTGGGTTGGGCCGCCGCCGGCCACGATCGAGGCGGCCGGGGACAAGATCGCGGCCAGGAACCTGATGGCCGCGGCCGGGGTGCCGGTGGCGGCCGGGTCTGCCTCGCCCATAGCTGACGAGGCGGCCGCCGAGGCCGAGGCGGCCAGGATCGGCTACCCGGTGATGATCAAGGCGGCGGCCGGCGGCGGCGGGATCGGCATGAGCGTGGCCCGCGACCCGGCCGCGCTGCGGGCCGGGTTCGGGACCGCGCGGTCCCGGGCCGAGCGGTTCTTCGCCAGCCCGGCGATCCTGCTCGAGCGGTACATGGAGCGGGCCCGGCACATCGAGGTGCAGATCATCGGCGGCGCGGACGGCCGGGTGCGGGCGGTGGGGGACCGGGACTGCTCGGCGCAGCGGCGGCACCAGAAGGTGGCCGAGGAAGCCCCGGCGCCGGGGCTTTCCCGCGGCCTGCGGGAGGCGATGGCCGCGGCCGCGGTGGCGGCTGGCGAGGCGGTCGGCTACCGCGGCGCCGGGACCGTCGAGTGCCTGGTCGACGAGGCCGCCGGGGACTTCGTGTTCCTGGAGATGAACACCCGGCTGCAGGTCGAGCACCCGGTGACGGAGCTGGTCACCGGCCTTGACCTGGTCGAGCAGCAGCTGCGGGTGGCGGCCGGGCAGCCGGTCAGCGCGGACATGGCCGCGCTGGGACCGGCCGGGGCCGAGCCGCACGGTCACGCGGTCGAGCTGCGGGTGTACGCCGAGGACCCGCACCGGTTCCTGCCCAGCCCGGGGCTGATCACCGCCTGGTCCGAGCCGTCCGGGCCGGGTGTGCGGGTCGACGCGGGCTACGAGGCCGGCAACGCGGTGACCCCGTTCTACGACCCGCTGCTGGCCAAGCTATGCGCCTGGGGCCCGGACCGGGCAGCCGCGCTGGACCGGGCCCGCGCCGCGGTGGACGACTTCGTCATCACCGGGCCGAAGACCAACCTGCCGTTCCTGGCCGAGCTGCTCGATGACGACGCCTTCCGCCGGGGTTCCTACGACACGTCCGTGATCGGCCGGCTGCGATCATGATGATCGGTGACAGGGAGCCGACGTGCGAGGAGGGCGCGTGACCGAGATCCGCGCGGAGATGGTGGCGAACGTCTGGAAGGTCGTCGCGGCCGAGGGCGACGAGCTGGAGGACGGCGACACGCTGGTCATCCTGGAGTCCATGAAGATGGAGATCCCGGTGCTGGCCGAGGGCAGCGGGAAGCTGACCCGGCTGGCCGTGGCCGAGGGCGACGTCATCCAGGAAGGCGACCTGATCGCGGTCATCGGCTAAAGCATGAACCGAATTTGGCCGGGATGCGTCTAAAAGGCATGCGGGATCCGGGCCAGATGACAGCCCAGCTCAGACCGGTGCGCGGCCGGCCCAGGGCGGGGCTGCACCGGCACCACTGGGAGCTGGTCGACCAGATCGGCTGCGTCTGCACCTACCAGTGCCCGTGCGGCAAGTCCAAGACCCGGATCAGGGACGCGGGCGGCCAGCGGCTGCCTGACCAGCCGGCTGCCTGACCTCCGCCGGGCTGCTGGCGGCGGGCTTGCAGGCCCTGGCCAGCGACCTGGTCATCGGCCGGGCCACGTTGTGCGTGCCCGCGATGAACCGCACCGACGGGCCCAGGCTGACTGCGGCCGGCGCGCCCAGCCTTGATACGCAGAGTATCGAATATACGGCTTTGGGTAATCAGATGGGGCCCTGTTCAGACCCCGGTGGTGGAGCGCGGGTAGGCGATGCCCGGGTCGGTGGCGATGTTCACCAGGTAGGGGACCCCCGAGCCGAACGCGCGGCGCAGTGCCGGGGCGATGCCGTCCGGGCGGGTCACCAGCTCCCCGGCCCCGCCCAGCGCGGCGACCACCTGGTCGTACCGGCACTGCGGCTGCAGGTCGGCGGCCACGTCGTAGCCGTACAGGGCCTGCATCGGGTGCTTCTCCAGCCCCCAGGCGCCGTTGTTGCCGCAGATCATCACGACCGGCAGCCGGTGCCGGACCAGCGTGTCGGCGTCCATCAGCGAGAAGCCGGCCGCGCCGTCGCCGAGCAGCAGCACGACCTGGCCGGCCGGGCGGGCGATCCGGGCCGCGATCGCGTAGCCCAGGCCGGTGCCCAGGCAGCCGTACGGGCCCGGGTCCAGCCAGCCGCCGGGCCGCCGCGGTTCGAGGTACTTGCCCGCGTAGGAGACGAAGTCGCCGCCGTCGCCGATCACCACCGCGTCGTCGTCCAGGACGCGGGCCAGCTCGCCGTAGATGCGCATGGGGTGGATGGGGTCCGCGTCGCTGGCCATCAGCGGGCCGTCCGCGGCCAGCGCCGCGTCCCTGGCCTCGCGGAGCCGGTCCAGCCAGTCCGGGGCCCAGGCGTGGCCAATGCGCCCGGCCCGGCCGGCCAGCCCGGTGCAGAACGCGGCCAGGTCGCCGGCCGCGCTGGCGGCCAGCGGGACGTGCGTGGCCAGCTGCGACGCGGCGTCGGCCACGTGCACGACCAGGGCGCGCGGCGCGCCGTCCCGGCCGCCGAACTCCCCGTACCCGAGCCGGAAGTCCAGCGGCGTGCCCACCACGATCACCAGGTCCGCCTCGCCGAACGCGGCCGACCGGGCCCTGGTCATCAGCAGCTCATGCCCGGCCGGCAGGATCCCGCGCGCCTGCCCGTTGGCCACCACGGGCAGCCGGAGCTCCTGTGCGGCCGCCCGGGCCTGCTCGTCGGCGCCGCCGAGCCAGACGTCCGAGCCCAGGACCAGCACCGGCCTGCGGGCCGCCGTCAGCAGTCCCGCGATGCCGTCCAGCGTCTCGTCGTCCGGGCCTGCGGTGCCCGGGTCCGGCGAATTGGCTGAGGCGCCGGCCGGGCCGTCCGGGTCGGCCGGGCCGAACAGCGCTTCCAGCGCGGCGTCGAGGAACACCGGCCCCCGGTGCGGGGCGGCGGCCAGCCGGAAGGCCTCGTCCACCGAGGCGCCCATGCCGCTGGCCGCATGCTCGGTCCACGCCCGCTTGGTAATGGGGGAGAGCAGCTGCGGGTGGTCGATCTCCTGGAGGCTGCCCGCACCCCACCGGTAGTCCGGCGCCCGGCCCGCCAGGATCACCACCGCCGACCCGTTGAAGTGGGCGGTGGTCACCGCGCTGATCCCGTTGGTCACCCCGGGCCCGGCGGTGAGCACGGCCAGCCCGGGCTCGCGCGTCAGCCGCGCGGTCGCCTCGGCGGCGAACACGGCGGTCTGCTCGTGCCGGACGTCCAGGATCCGCATCGGCGGATCGGCGTGTACGGCGCCGTCGTACAGCGGGAACACGTGCCCGCCGCTCAGCGTGAACATCGTCTGCACGCCGTGCCGCCGGGCCGCCGCCACCGCCTGAGCCCCGCCATGCTCCGCCACACCCGCGACGCTATCAGCCCGTGCTCCCCATGATCCGTCAGGATTTCGGTTGCTCTGGGCCCCAGAACCCGGACGGATCATGAAGCGGCCTCAGGGGCCTGGGCGGCGGAGGCGGGTGACCAGTTTGTAGCGGTCGCCCCGGTACCAGGACTGGGCCCACTCGACCGGGGAACCGTCGGCGTCGAAGCTGTGGCGGCTGGTCAGCAGCAGCGGGAAGCCGACGTCCACGCCGAGGAGGCCGGCGTCCTGCGGGCCGGCCAGGACGGTCTCGATGGTTTCCTGAGCCTCGGCCAGCTCGGTGCCGTACCGGTCGGCCAGGGTGCCGTAGAGCGACGGGTTACGGCGCAGGTGGCGGCGGAGCCCGGGGAAGCGGCGGGCGGCCAGGTAGGTGGAGTCGATCGACATCGGCTCGGCGTCGGCCAGGCGCAGCCGCCGGAGGTGCAGCACCCGGCCGCCCGCCCGGATCCCGAGCCGCCCGGCCAGCTCCCCGGCCGCGGCCACGTACCTGGTGTCCAGGATGACCGACTGCGGATCAAGCCCCCGGGCCCGCATGTCCTCGGTGTAGCTGGTCAGCTCGAGCACCCGGGCCACCTTGGGCTTGGCCACGAACGTGCCCCGGCCCTGGATGCGCAGCAGGCGGCCCTCGACCGCCAGCTCGGCCAGGGCCTGGCGGATCGTGGTCCGGGAGGTGCCGTACCGCGCGGCCAGCTCACGCTCGGGGGCCAGCGCGGTGCCCGGGGCCAGGGCCCGGGTCAGCTCCAGCAGCTGCCGCTTCACCCCGTAGTACTTCGGCAGCCGGGCCGGCCGGGGAGCCGCGGGGACCGCACTGTCACCGCGTACCTGGGACCCTGTCACACCCCGATCCTTACTCGCCCGGCGGCGATCGGTTCCGCACTTGCCGATCACCGTTACCCGGAAGCCAGCCATGATCACGGAGGATTTCCGACCGCCCCGGGGCACGCATCTGCCGCGATCATGATGGGCCGCCTGCATGATCGCGGAGGATGGCGGGGGCTGGAGCACCCGCCATCCTCCGTGATCATGAAATGCCTGCCGCTGGCTCACAGCCGGGCCGTCCACCCGATGACCAGCCTGCGCAGGGACGGCCTCCCTGGACCAGATATTTCGGATTTGGGCGGATACACCCGGGGTTGTGTTCCAGCTCTGAAAGCGCGGCAATCAGTGCCGGGGCAGGTCGCCGCACTGGCGGAGGAGGGCGGCGGCGGGGCGGCGGTGGTGATGGCGGCGTGGATGGTGACCTGCCGCAGGTGGTGGAAGTACAGCAGTTCGATGCCGAACACGTCGTAGAACTGGGCGTGCAGCCGGGGCGGCAGACCAGCCATCAGGTCAGCCACGATCGGGAGCTGGTCTAGCAGGCCAGCTGACCCGCCGCCGCCCGGTCTCCGGAACGCACGGCCACATGCCCGGCCGACTGCGCCAGCCTCGCCGGGCAGCCCCTAGATGCCCGCCGCTCAGCAGGTCAGGTAAGAACAGCGGCCGGCAGTTGTCACTGTGGACAGTGGCACGGTCTGGCTGGCCTGCTCCATCTTGCTCGCAGGCGCCCGATCCTGGCGGGTGAACATCGGGTCAGCCCGGCAGTACGGCATGACGCGCTTTAGCCGGCTGGGAGGCGAGACTGGGTGGCTTCTGCCTATTCTGATGTACCGGCGTTGGTGCGTGACCCCGCTTCCGCACTGGCCGGACCCGGCCGGTGCCTGACCACCTGATCAGCAGGACGGCCACCACGATGGCCACCCAGCAGGCACCCAGGGCGTAGCCTGCGAGCACGTCGGTCAGCCAGTGGGCGCCCAGGTAGATACGGGAGGCGCCGACGATGAGCACGACCAGGGCGGCGGCGCTCCACAAGGCCGCCCGCCGTCGGGACGACAGCCCGGCGCCGAGCACGATGGCGAGCATCGTGTAGAAGGCGACGGATTGGGTGGCGTGCCCAGAGGGGAATGCGGCACCGGTGTAGTGCCCGATCCAGATCGCGGCGGGCGGCCGGGGCCGGCCGACCAGCGCCTTGCCGATGTCATACAGGGCGACCGCGCCGGTCACGGCCGCCGTCAGCAGCACCAGCGGCTGCCCGTCACGGCGCCGGATGACGAAATACAAGCCGATCGCCAGCCCGGCGGGGATGATGACCGCGGTCGACCCAAGCCAGGTGAGCACCTGCAGGGCGCCGGTCAGCCACCCGGTGCGGTGGGCGACGACCCACACGGTCACGTGCGGGTCGGCCAAGGCCGTGTCGTCGTGACCGGTCACGTCTTGGGTGAGGCCGCCGAAGGCCCAGGCGGCAAGCGCCCCGGCCGCGACCGTGAACGTCAGCCAAAAACCCCGGGGGCTGCGGGCATCCAGGCGGCGGCGCCCCCAGGCCACCTGTGCCGGGAACCGGTGACTGACCCAGGCCAGCGGAGGCACCGCGGCCAGCCAGTCACCGGCGGCCTCAAGGCCCGGTGAGCGAGCCGCGAAGTGCCGCAAGAGCCTAGAGGCGATCAGGCCAGCCACGATGACGCCGAACAGGATCAGCCCCGCCTGGCTTGCGACTTTCTCCACCCGATGGTAACTGGCCCCGGCTATGTAGCCGAGGACGGCGAACCCCGCCCCCCACAGCGTGCCGCCGGCCACGTTGTAGGCCAGGAAGGTTGGGTAGTGCACCTCCGAGATGCCGGCGAGGCCAGGCACCAGTACCCGAAGCGCCGCGGTGAAGCGCCCGAAGAACACCGCGCTGCCCTTGCGCCGCTGCACGTAGGCCCGCGCCGAGTCCAGGTGCTTGTCCAAGTGCGTGCGGACCACCGGCAGCCGGCCGAGCGTGCCGTGCAGCAGATGGGTTCCCCAGCGGCGCCCGACCAGATAGCCCACCGAGTCCCCGATGATCGCGCCGGCGACCGCGGCAGCAATCACCGCCCACAGCGGCACTGTTCCCCGCGACGCCGCGACTCCGCCCAGGATGACCGCGACCTCGCCGGGAATGACGAACCCGACAAAGGCCGAGGCTTCCAGCGCCGGAAAGGCGAACACCAGCACGAGAACCAGCCAGCCTGGCAGCGACAGGATACGGTCGGTGAAGCCCGCGGCCAGACTCACAGTTACCATCGCCGCTCACCCCGGCCAGGAAACGCGGGCCACCGCGGCCGGGCGGCCTGTGCCAGGACCCGTTCCGCTTGGCGTGCCAGCACCACCTGCGGCCCGGGCCCAGGCCGCAGGCGCAATCAGGCCGTGCCCGGTCACTAGAACCCGCCGTGCCTTCGTCCCCCATGGCGGACCTCGCCGAGCTCGCGGCCGCCTCGGCCGTTCCCATGGTCCGTCCCCGCTGCCCCGACGGGGTGCTGGCGGCCGGGCGGGCGAAGCCGGCCGGGGTGGCGGTGGCGGTGGCGACGACTGTGGCGATTCACAGGAACCGGAGCATGCTCAGTGCGCCGAAGACCAGGCAGTAGATGGCGAATGGGGTCAGGGTGCGGGTCTGGAACCAGCGGACGAGGAACCGGACGGACAGGTAGGCGGCGATGGCGCAGACGATGACGCCGAGGATCACCTGGCCGTGGATGTGTGCTCCGGCCGTGCCGAACAGCGAAGGGACCTTGAGCACGCCGGCTGCGAGGATGACCGGGGTGGCGAGCAGGAAGGCGAACCGGGCGGCGTCTTCGTGGTCCAGGCCGCGCCACAGGCCGCCGGCCATGGTGATGCCGGACCGGCTGATCCCCGCCAGGAGCGCAAGGATCTGCGTGGCTCCGATCGCCACGGCATTGACGTAGGAGAGCTGGGCGAGGCGGGCATCGGAGCGTTCGGCGTCGTCGATGTCGGTACGCTCTCGTCCCTCGGCCGGCTTGCGGTGTGAGTGCCGCGCCGCACCGCCCTGGGCGGGATGCGGGACAGTCGCGTACTCCGGTCCGCCGGGATAACCAGGAACCGTTGCCTGCGCTTCGGGCGCGGAGGCAGCCGTCGTGGGCCGGCCGGACGCGAGTTCCGGGCCCGGGCTGCCCGCTGCGTCCTGGGCGCCTGCCTGCCTGCGGCGGACCGCCGACCGGCGCATTGCCTCGGCGGCGAGCAGGATCAGGCCATTGATGAACAGCAGAACCGCGGCGGCGGCGGGCTTGGCGAACAGGATGCGGAAGGTGTGCTCAAGAGCGACGCCGACCAGACCCACCGGAATCGTGGCGAGGACAATCAGCCAGGCGAGGCGTTCGTCTTTGTCTGACACGGCGAGCCTCAGCCGCCGCTCGTTGAGGGTCAGCCTCAGGCTTGCGGGCAGGCTGCGGAAGAACCCGCGGATGATCCGAACCCAGTCGGTGCGGAAGAACCACAGCAGCGCCAGCGCTGTCGCGCAGTGCAGCGCCACGATATAGGCCAGGTAGAACGAGCTCTCGCTGTCCGCCTGGGAGGATTGGCTGACCATGGTTTGCCAGCTGCCCCCGAGCCAGGCCGGAACCAGGACCGAGTGCCCCAGGCTGGAGATGGGGAACAGCTCGGTCACGCCCTGGATGAGGGCGATCACGAACGCTTGCAGGTAGGTCATCGTCGGAGGCGTCCTTCACGTATGACGGCTGGCCGTCCGCATGTCGGGGGTGGTGCCGGGGTGGCACACTGTCAGCGGGCCAGAAGATCTACATCTGCATAGAAGTTCTACAGATATGTAGATACTAGGGGAGCCGCGGAGAGGACGCTGGGTGATGCGGGAAAGTGCGGGCCTGCCCGGCGGGGACGCTGGGCGGCGCGCGGCCGGTGAGCTGGAGGCGGCGGTGCTTGCGGTCCTGCAGGCAGCTGGATCGCCGCTGCCTGCCGGTGAGGTCCGCGACAGGCTGGGCGGTGACCTGGCCTACACCACGGTGGTGACGATCTTGTCCCGGCTGCACGACAAGGGAGTCCTGGACCGGCGCAAGGCCGGGCGGGCATTCCTGTACGCGCCCGTAAGCGATGAACCGGGATTGGCGGCGCGGCGGCTAGCGCGGATGCTGGATGCTCAGCCGGACCGGGAGGCGGTGCTAGCACGGTTCGTCTCCAGCCTGTCGGGTGAGGATGAGGAGCTGCTGCGCCGAATGCTGGGCGAGGGTGGGTAACCGGAGAGTTCTCGATGCACCTGGCGGTTTACCTTCCCCTGCTGATGCCGCTGCTGGCCGCGGTGGCGGCCCGGCCGCTGTCCGAGCGGCTGCCGCCCGTGGCCGCGACCTGGCTGCTGGCGGTCAGCGCGGTGGCGCTTGCGCTGGCCAGCAGTGCGGTGCTGGGAATGCTCGCGCTGACCGCCCTGGTCCGCATCCCTCTGGTGGAGTCGCTCGGGGGCCTGTCCGGGCCGGTGATCAGCGCCGGGGACCCGGCCTCGGTGCCCGTCGCGATCGCTGCGGGAACGCTGCTGGCGGTGGCGGCGACGATGGCGTGCCACGCCCTGTGGAGGCGGGGCGCTGCCCTGGTGGCGGCGGGCCGGGCGGCCCATCGCCTGCCCGGCTGGGGTCAGGTGGTAGTGATCGACGACGAGAGCGCCGATGCTTACACACTGCCCGGCATACCATGCCGGATCGTGGTCACCGCTGGCATGCTGCGAGCTTTGACCGAGCCGGAGCGCCAGGTGCTGCTGGCTCACGAGCGCGCCCACGCCTCGGGCCTGCACTATCTGTTCACCACCGTTTCGCGGCTGGCTGCCGCGGCTAACCCGCTGCTGCGCCCGGTCGCTTCCGCGATCGGCTACACCGTAGAGCGGTGGGCCGACGAACGTGCCGCCTTGGTCGCCGGGGACCGGGAGCTGGCTGCCCGCGCTATCGCCCACGCTGCCCTTGCCGCCTCTGCGGCCCCTCCCCGGCGGCCCGCATCGGCAACCGCCGTGCTGGGCGCCGTCAGCCGGCCGGCCCGCAGACGGTCGGCGGGGCCCGTGCCGCGGCGAGTTGCCGCCCTGCTGTGCCAGCCGCCGCAGCCTCAGCTCCTGATGTTCGCGGCACTGATCGTGCTGGTTGCCGCGTCGGGCGTGTCCGCCCTGGAAGCCGCCAATGACCTGCACTCGCTGATCGCTGCCGCGCGCGCCGCCGGAGCCTCCTGATCAGGAGGGCGCCGGCAAGCCTCGCCGTTTCAGCGCCGTTTCAGGCCTCCTGCTTAGCGTTCTGGCAGATCCCGCTCGGGCGGGACGCCAGTAACACCCGCCCGGCAGTCACCAAGCCCTCCCCAGCCGGCCGCCCCTAGCTCCCGTCCGGCTGGGGAGCCCCATGCCGGTGCGATGATGGCCAGGTGCCTACGTTGACGGATCTGGTCCGCGAGCATGCGGACCTGAGTGAGGGGGGCCTGGAGTGGCTGCATGCGCTGGTGTCGGACTGGCAGCTGCTGGCCGACCTCTCGTTTGCGGACCTCGTGCTGTGGGCGCCGCGCCGCGGCGGCCAGGGCTGGGTGGCGCTGGCCCAGATGCGCCCCACCACCGGGCCCACCGCGTTCCCCGACGACGTCGTCGGCACCGTTCTCCCGGCGGGCAGGCGGCCGTTCCTTGACGTCGCCTACGCCGAGCGCAGGATCTGCCGCGAAGGCGACCCTGAGTGGATGCACGGCGTCCCGGTGCGGCACGAGACGATCCCGGTCCCGCACGGCGGCCGGGTCATCGCCGTGGTCGAAAGATCCACGAACCTGAGCTCGGCCCGCACCCCCAGCCGGATGGAGCTGACCTACGTCGGCGCCGCCGACGACCTGGCCCAGATGGTCGCGTCCGGCATGTTCCCGCGGCCCGGGGAGGCGCCCGCCCTGGTCCGGTCCCCCCGGGTGGGCGACGGCCTCCTGCGGCTCGGCCGCTCCGGCAAGGTCATCTACGCCAGCCCCAACGCGCTGTCGGCCTACCGGCGGCTCGGGCTGACCGCCGATCTGGTCGGGGCCGAGCTCGGCCCGCTAACGGCCAGGCTGTGCTCGGGCAACCAGCCCCGCGACGACTCGCTGATGGTCACCGCGAGCGGCCGGGCCGCGCGGGAAGCCGAGATCGAGGGCAACGGCTCGGTCGTGCAGCTCCGCGCGATCCCGCTGGTGGTCGCCGGATCGCGGGCCGGCGCCCTGGTTCTCCTCCGCGACGTGACCGAGCTCAGGCACCGCGAGCGCGAGCTGATCACCAAGGACGCCACGATCCGGGAGATCCACCACCGGGTGAAGAACAACCTCCAGACGGTCGCCGCGCTCCTCCGCCTCCAGGCCCGGCGGATGCAGGAGCCCGGCGCAAGGATCGCCCTGGAGGAAGCCGTGCGCCGGGTCGGGTCGATCGCCCTGGTGCACGAAACGCTGTCCCAGGCGCCGGAGGAGGTCGTCGAGTTCGACGAGGTGGCCGGCCGGGTCGTGATGATGTCCCGCGAGGTCTCGACCGCCGAGGGCAGCGTGGTCCCGGTGCTGACCGGGAGCTTCGGGAAGCTGTCCGGAGCGGTGGCCACGCCGCTCGCGCTGGTGCTCACCGAGCTGCTGCAGAACGCCCTGCAGCACGGGCTGTCCAAGATCCCCGGCCGGTTCGGCCCCGGCCGCCTGGAGGTCAGCGCCCGCCGGCGGCCCGGCCAGCTGACCGTGACCGTGGCCGACAACGGCGCCGGGCTGCCGCCGGACTTCGACCTGGAATCCTCGGCCAGCCTCGGCCTGCAGATCGTGCGCACGCTGGTGGTCGCCGAGCTTGGCGGCCGGCTGGAGATCACGCCCCGCCCGGGCGGAGGCACGATCGTCATGGTGGACCTGCCGATGGATCCGGCCGCCGCCGCCCAGCCCGCCGATGAGCAGGACAGCCTCGGCCTCAGCCAGCCGTTCGTGAACTACGGCTGATACGGCTGACCCCCGCGGTACTCGGCCCGGCCAGCGCCGCCCCGGGGCGCCGCCTGCGTCAGACGTGCGCGCGGGCGCGGATGCGGGCGGTCCGGCGCTTGAGCGCCCGCCGCTCGTCCTCGCTCAGGCCGCCCCACACACCGGCGTCCTGGCCGCTCTCCAGGGCCCAGGCCAGGCACGGCTCCTGCACCGGGCAGCGCTTGCAGACCTGCTTGGCCTCGTCGATCTGATCCAGGGCCGGACCGGTGGTCCCGATCGGGAAGAACAGCTCTGGATCCTCGTCTCGGCAGGCGGCATGGTGACGCCAGTCCATGAGGTCCACTCCTCTGTGCGGGCGGAGCCGTGGCCAGGGGCCCGTCACCGCTAATATCGCGCTTGTGAAGAATTTCACGAGCTAGGCCGTAAACCCGGGCCAGGTTTCCCCGGCCCAAGCTCAAATCATCAATTGTCGCGCGGGACTTTCGTCCCGTTCAGTTCCCAGGACTACTCGCCCCTGAACCGTGTTCAGTGAACCCGGCTCACAGGCTGGGGCGCGTGGCTGGTGCGGCTCCCCCGGGAGCGATACAAGCCTCTCAAGCCCCCCCGACCCACCGCAAGGGTCTGGGGCAAAGGTTCGCCTGGATTTCGATGTCAGATGAGTCACATTTTGCGGGCGTGCCGCAGCGGCTTTGCCGCCGGGCCCTAAGCGCTTTGCCGCGAGTGCGCCAGCGCCCCCCGCCCGCCCGGCCGGACCGCCGCCCGCCCGGCCCGCACGCCCTGCTCCGCACCAGGTCAGACCAGCGTCGCCGCGGCCGGCGGGGGGTTACCCAGCCCGCTGCCCATATCCGCGCACCCGCGTGTTTTAGAAAATGACCCGGATCGCTTCGGGAATGGACTCAAACAGCACCGATTCGTGTTCTCCCATGTACTCCCCGTCCACCTGGAAAGCCACCGGCCGATCGGCGGTGACCCGCACCCCCGGCTCGTCGTGCAGGCTGATCAGATGGCGGCCGCGCAGCGGCCGGTCGGACCCGGACAGCATCTGGCCGACCGCCCGGAGCGTGCCCGGCGTGCGCAGCGAGCGGAGCGCGATCACGTCAAGACCGGTATCGAAGCTGGCCTGCGGGCTGGTGTGCACCGGCCGCCGCCCGACGTAGGTCCACGGCGCGGTGTTGGACACGATGACCAGGAAGACCGGGCCTTCCGGGGGGTGGCCGTCGCGGTGCAGCGTCAGCGCCGCGTGCCGCCGGTCGGTGACCTGGTAGAACTGGTGCACCGCGGTGCGTATGTAGAGCCCGGGCGTGGCCGGCCGGCCCAGCGCCCGCTGTGCCTCGACCGCCCGGACCACCTCCGCGTCCAGGCCGAGCCCCGCGTTGAAGGCGAAGTACTGGCCCATGGCCAGCCCGAGCCCGATGCGCCGCTGCTGGCCGGACGCCAGCGAGCCGATCACCTGCCCCACCGCGTCCACCGGGTCCGGGGGCAGCCCCAGCGCCCGGGTGAACACGTTCGCGCTGCCGCCCGGCAGCGGGGCGAACGCCGGCAGCAGGTCCGCCGTGGCGAGCCCGGCGGACCGCCCCGCGGCCATGATCCCGTTGATCGCCTCGTTGGCGGTGCCGTCCCCGCCCAGCGTGAGCACCAGGCCGTAGCCGTCGGCCAGGGCCGCCCCGGCCAGCTTGGTGGCGTGGCCCCGGTACCGTGTTTCGGTAACCGACAGGTCCACTGCGGAGGACAGGGCCCGGGCGATAACATCCCGCCGCAGTCCCGTCGTCGAAGTGGCGCGTGGGTTGACGATCAGGAGGGCCCGCACCCGCCCAGGGTAGCGACCGCGAACAGGAGCGCCGGAATGGCTCAGGCCCCCCAGGCCCCGCAGGCCCCGCAGGCCGGCCGGGCACCGCTGACGGTGCGCCTCGCCGGGGCCGTGCAGGCGGGCGAAGCGGTGCTGCTCCTCGCGGCTACCGTGCTGGCCGCGGTGGACACCGCCGCGGGCAAGTCCTACCAGGCCGCCAGCGGCATCGCGCTGACCGTGATCGGCCTGGCCACGGTAGCCGTGCTGCTGCTCGTCGCCCTCGGCCTGGCCCGGGCCCGGCCGTGGGCCAGGACCCCGGCGCTGATGACCCAGCTGTTCACCGGCATCGTCGGGTTCTACCTGGTGGCGGGCGGCCGGCTCGAATGGGGCATCCCGGCCCTGGCCCTGGCCGCGGCCGGCCTCGTCGCCCTGTTCGCCCCGGCCAGCACAAAGGCCCTGGCCCGCGGCCGCCCGGCCAGCCCGCCAGGATCAGGCCGGAGCTGACGCGGGCCACGGATTAAGGATTACGGTGGGCCGCCCGCGGGTCACTCCTCCGAGGTCAGGCCCTCCCGCAGCTGCGCCAGCGTCCTGGCCAGCAGCCGCGACACGTGCATCTGCGAGATCCCCAGCTCGGTCGCGATCTGCGACTGGGTCATGTTGCCGAAGAACCGCAGCAGCAGGATGCGCTTCTCCCGGGGCTGAAGCCGTTCCAGCAGCGGCTTGAGCGACTCCCGGTACTCCACACCCTCCAGGGCGTCGTCCAGCATGCCCAGCGACTCAGCGACCGCCGGCGCATCCTCGTCCCCGGAGTCCGGGGCGTCCAGCGACACCGTGGAGTAGGCGTTCGCCGACTCCAGCCCCTCCAGGACCTCTTCCTCGCTCATCTGGAGGTGGGCGGCCAGCTCGGCGATCGTGGGCGCGCGGCCCTCCTTCTGGGCCAGCTCGCCGATCGCCTTGGTCAGCGCCAGCTTGAGCTCCTGGAGCCGCCGCGGCACCCGGACCGCCCAGCCCTTGTCCCTGAAGTGCCGCTTGATCTCGCCGACGATCGTCGGCGTGGCGTACGTCGAGAACTCCACCCCGCGGGCCAGGTCGAACCGGTCGATGGACTTGATCAGCCCGATCGTGGCGACCTGGGTCAGGTCGTCCAGCCACTCGCCCCGGTTGCGGAACCGCCGGGCCAGGTACTCCACCAGCGGCAGGTGGATCTCGACCAGCTCGCCGCGGATCCGCAGCCGCTCCTCATCACCCACGGGCAGCCCGGCCAGCCGCTCGAACAGGTCCCTGGCGTGCCCGCGCTCCCGGACCGGCTGCGGCCGGGGCGGTGCCGCCTGCGGCCGGGGCACACCCCGGTCATCCTGCTCGTCGTCGTCCGCGCCGTCGCCGTCGTCCTCGCCGTCGCGGTCAGCGTCGCTGTCGGCCTCGGCGGACCTGGGCTCCGGCGGGCCGGACCCGGCCAGGCCGAAGTCCCCGCCGAACCCGTCGGACCCGAAGTCCGCGCCGCCGAACCCGTCGGCCAGTCCGGCGCCGTCCTGGAAATCGAAGACCGCGGCCGCGGCCGCGTCGTCACGCTCGCCGTGGCCGCCGGCCGGGCCGGCCGTCATCTCGAATTCCTCTGTCAACCGGACTTCCCCCGTCACACCGACCCCGACAGCTCGCGGCTCTTCTGGAGCACGATGGCGAGCCTGCTGCCCGGCCCGACCCGGGCCTCGACGCTCCCGGCCAGCGCCGACAGAACGGTCCAGGCGAAGGAGTCGCTGGCCGGGGGCCGGGCGGACTGGCTCAGTACCGACACGGCGATCGTCATCCGGTCCCGGCCCAGGGTGAACGTGCAGTCCAGGCTGGTGCCGGGGACGGCCTGGCTGAGCAGCATGGCGCACGCCTCGTCGACCGCGATGCGCAGGTCCTCGATCTCGTCGAGGGTGAAGTCCAGCCGGGCCGCCAGGCCCGCGGTCGCGGTCCGCAGCACGGACAGGTAGGCGCCCTCGGCGGGCATGCAGACGGTGACCTGGTCCCTGGCCTCGGCCGGGCTGGCCTGGCCGCCGGCCGCCGGCGCACCCGCCGCGGCCGCGGGCACCTGCGCCGGCCCGGCCGGCGCGGACGCGGCCGACGCGGACGTGGCCGGCGCGGACCGGCCCTGGCCCGCCGGACCGTGGCTGCCGCGGGCCGCCGTGCCAGCAGCGGATCTCGTCGCCGCCGCAGCTGTCTCGTCTGTCACTTGTGCCCCTTCTGCCGGGCGAGCCACGCCGGTCTGTGGCGCCGGGCGCCGGCTCCTGCCTGCAACCTACCGCGAGCGCGTGCCTGCAACTTACCGTCAGCAGGGCGCGCGGCCAGCACGCCGCGCTGATCACCGGCCACCGGCCAGGCCGCGCTCAGGCCGGCCCGCACCCCATAGGACGCAAAGGGGCCGCGCGGGGTGCCCCGCGCGGCCCGGCGAGCGAGGCGGCCCTCAGCCGCCCGCCACGACCTCAGATCAGGACGTCAGCCCTGCTTGGTCTCCCAGAAGATCTTCGAGATCTCGTCGATCTTCGCCAGCAGCTTGTCCGCGGTGGCTACGTCGGTGCTGCCCTTGGTGCCGCCGGCCCCGGCCAGCTTGGTCGCCTCGTTGAACAGCTCGTGCAGCTGCGGGTACTTCTCGAAGTGCGGCGGCTTGAAGTAGTCGGTCCACAGCACCCACAGGTGGTGCTTGACGAGGTCCGAGCGCTCTTCCTTGATCTGGATGGCGCGGGCCCGGAAGGCCGGGTCGTCGTTGCCCTGGTACTTCTCGGCGATCGCGCGGACGGACTCGGCCTCGATCCGGGCCTGAGCCGGGTCGTAGACCCCGCAGGGCAGGTCACAGTGCGCATATACGGTGGCCCTGGGCGACAGGAGACGTGCGAGCAGCCTCATGGATCTCCTTCTCTCATGTCAGATCATGGTGTATCAGCATCCGACAGTACCCCCTGCGGGGGCCGGGAATCCGGGAGGGCGGGCCGTGACCGGCAGGGCTGTCCCGCGGCGCTGGCCGCTGTGGCGGGTCGCCGTCGCCGAGCGGTCCATGGAGCCGTCCTACCGGCCCGGGGACTGGCTGCTGGTGCGCCGGATCCGGCCCGGCCGCGGGCCCGCGGTGCGGCCCGGCGCGGTGGTCATCGCCCGCCACCCCACCCGCCCGACCCTGCTGCTGATCAAGCGGGCCACCCGGCTCAGCCCCGCGGGCTGGTGGCTGGCCGCGGACAACCCCGCGGCCGGCGCGGCCGACAGCGGCACGTTCGGCGCCGTCCCGCCCGACCGCCTCGAAGGCGTGGTCCTCGCCAGGTACTGGCCCCTGCGCCGCAGCGGGCCGCGATTTTAGGGTTACGGTTCCGGGCGCGCGGGCCACCCGGAAAAGGGAACTGGCCCTTCCCCGGTGCGGGGAAGGGCCAGCCCGTCGTGCTTGCCGGCGGTCGATCAGAGGTCGGTGATCGGTGCCGGGTCGTGCTCCGCCGACTGGCGCTCCACCAGGTTCAGCATCTCGGCACGCGGCAGCTTGGTGCGCATCGCCCAGATCCAGATGATCAGGCTGAACACGGCGACGACCACGACGTCCCACCAGAACGGGATGTTGCCGGTGTTGACCGGGGCCTTGACCGCGCCGCCGTCGTACTGGCCCTGCCAGGAGATGATGCCCAGGCCGAGCAGCCAGGCCGGCAGCCACACCGCCGACTTCCAGTCCAGCGGCGGCCGCTCCGGGTCGCGGGCCATCAGGATGCCGATCACGACGTACCCGATCAGCAGCACGACGCCGAGCTTCCAGACGACCTCGAAGCCCGACCAGTAGATCAGCAGGTTGGCGACGATGAACGCGGCCGGCGCGAGCACGCTGGCGGCCGGCAGCCGGTACGGCCGCTCAGCGTCCGGCACCTGGCCGCGGAAGGCGCCCAGGGACAGCGGGGCACCCGCGTACATCAGCACGCTGGCGCCGGTGATCAGGCCGACCAGCGAGTGCCAGCTGGGGAACGGCAGCAGGAACAGCAGGCCGATCAGGAACGCGAAGATCAGGCCGAGCCACGGGATGCCGTTCCTGTCGAGCCGGGCGAAGAACTGCGGCGCGTACCGGTTCCTGGCCAGGCCGTAGCTGATCCGGGAGGTCCCGGTGGTGTAGATCAGGCCGGTGCCCGACGGGGAGACGAACGCGTCGATCCGCAGCAGGGTCGCCAGCCAGCCGAGGCCGACGACCGCGGCCAGGCCAGCGAACGGGCCCGCCTCGATGTTGGCGTCGCTGAAGTTCACCCACCCGTGGGCGAGCAGGTTCGCGGGCATCGCGCCGATCAGGGCGACCTGGAGCAGCGTGTAGACCAAGGTGCCGATCAGGACCGCGATGATGATCGCCATCGGCAGGTTCCGGCCCGGGTTCTTGATCTCGCCGGCCAGCTGGTCGGCCTGCTCGAAACCGGAGTAGGCGAAGATGATGCCCGCCAGCGGCAGCGCCGCGAACAGGCCGTGGATGCCGCCCGGCATGAAGCCCTCGCCGGCCGGGGAGAAGTTGCCGCCGTGGAACTTGGTCAGCAGCACGATGATGGTCAGGACCGGGATCGCGACCTTCCACCAGGTGATGCCGCTGTTCACGCGGCTGAAGATCCGCATGGCCAGGAAGTTGACGGCGACGAAGATCGCCATCAGCACGACTGTCAGCGCGAAGCCGACCCCTGTGACGTTCCCGGTGTTCTTGTCGTAGATGCTCGGCCAGTAGTACGACGCGTAGTTCATGAACGCGAAGCACTCGATCGGCGCGATCGTCACGGCCTGCAGGTAGGAGAAAAAGCCGAAGCCGATCCCGGCCACGCTGCCGTACGCGAAGTGCGGGAACCGGGCGGTGCCGCCGGAAACCGGATACATGGCACCGAGTTCGGCGTGGCACAGCGCCAGCAGGATGACGATGACGCCCGCGATGATCCAGTCCAGGACGGCGGCACCGCCCACCAGGAGCGCCGCGCCCAGCGGGGCGAAGAGCCAGCCCGAGCCGATGATCGACGTCTCAGACGCCCAGGTTGCGCCGATCAGACCGATCTCGCGTTTGAAGCCTACATCTTCCGGTCTGGTAGCGGTACTTACTGACTCCGCTGCTGCCATGATCCGAACCCTTCTTTCCGGTCCGTGTGCGTGGGCGCATAGCCCGTGAGTAGGGCTCATGCTAATGATCTGCCCAGGAGTTGAGAAGCAGCCGGCTGGCGTCATTTCGGTAACGCGGTCACCGTGCGGGATCCCGTCATCACGAACTGGTCACTAGCCGGCCCTGTAATGAGCCCGAAATTGCCACGCGGACCGCGCAGTAATTTGGCTGAGACCGCCCACGGGGGCTTTCCGGGCGCGTTAGGGCACGCTTTGCCGCCGGTAGGCGGCCTAACGCCCGCGCCCGCCTTACTAGCCGGCCGCGGTGCCTGCGGAACCGCCGGCGCCCGTCCGCCGGCGGAACCGGAATGCGGTGACATTGGCGCGGTTCGCGCATTGCTCGGTGCAGTAGCGGCGTGACCCATTGGGGCTGGTGTCAACGAATACCCCGGTGCAGCAGGCCAGTCCGCAGCGGCCGAGCCGGTCGGGGCCGAACTGGGTCAGCACGGTGGCCAGGCCCATCACCGCGCCGGTGGTGAACCGGTCGGACACCGAACCGCTGCCGCTGAGCGACAGCTGGTACGGCCGGCGGTCCCGGCGGGACGGGCCCTGCGCGGGCACGATGACCGGGTGCACCGGGTGGCTGATCAGCAGGGCGTTGAGCCGCTCCACCCCGGTGGCCGGATCGCCCTGGGTGCAGGCGGAGAACACCGCGGTCAGCTCATCGCGCAGGTGGCGGAGGGCGTCGAGGTCCACCCGGGTGACCGGGCCGCGCAAATCAGAGCGGTCCGCGAGCAGCGCGCGGAACGCCTCTGGATCGCTGAGCATGTCCTGGCGCCCACCGCTGCTGGCCGAGTTGACCAAGCGCACCGCTAGCTCAGCGTAGGAGGTGAGACCCACCCAGATCCTTCACCTACGGAGTTATTCGGGCCGTTGCCCGCACGCAGTATTCCACAGCATGCCCCGCTGTGGGCAGGGTTCACCGGCAAACCGGACGGCGGCGGCCGGCCCGGCTCGTGATTTGGGGAGGTCAGGCGAAGAGAAGCGTGCGCTGGAGCATAGCGGCTCGGGGGCGGCCCGGCGAACCGATCGCCGGCAGCCGGCAATCCAGCCCAGGGCGGCTGAGCAGGGCCCTCGGCCCGGCCGACGGGGCCCCGGGTAAGGTCCCAGCCATGTTCGCTGTCACCGCGGCCCGCATCGACGCTGAGAACCCGCTCGCCGGGCTGGAGCTGGGCGACCGGCCGGAACCGGTTCCGCCGGACGGCTGGACCACGGTCACCGTCCGCGCGGCCGCGCTCAACCACCACGACGTGTGGACGCTGCGCGGGGTGGGCATCTCGGCGGACCGGCTGCCGATCGTGCTCGGCTGCGACGCGGCCGGGACCGACCCGGACGGCAACGAGGTCGTGGTCCATTCGGTGATCGGCGACCCGGCCGTGGCCGGCGGCGACGAGACCCTGGACCCGCGCCGGTCGCTGCTCTCGGAGAAGCACGACGGCACGTTCGCCGAGCAGGTCGTGGTGCCGCGGCGGAACCTGGTGCCCAAGCCCGCCGGGCTGTCCTTCGCGGAGGCGGCCTGCCTGCCGACCGCCTACCTGACCGCGTACCGGATGCTGTTCGGCCGGGTCCGGCTCGAGCCCGGCTCGACCGTGCTGGTCCAGGGTGCCGGCGGCGGGGTGGCCACCGCGCTGATCCTGCTCGGCCGGGCCGCGGGCTACCGGGTGTGGGCCACCAGCCGCAGCGAGGCCAAGCAGGAGCGGGCCGTCCAGCTGGGCGCGGACCAGGCGTTCCCGCCCGGCGCGCGGCTGCCGGAGAAAGTAGACGCGGTGCTGGAGACGGTCGGCGAGGCGACCTGGGCGCATTCGCTGCGCTCGCTCAAGCCCGGCGGGGTCATCGTGATCTCCGGGGCGACCAGCGGGTCCGCACCGTCCGCCGACCTGTCCCGGGTGTTCTTCCTGCAGCTGTCGGTGGTCGGGACCACGATGGGCAGCCGGGATCAGCTGGCCCGGCTGGTGCAGTTCTGCGCGCAGACCGGGGTGCGCCCGCTGATCGACCGCACGCTGCCGCTGGCCAGCGCGGCCGACGGGTTCGCCGCGATGATCAGCGGCGAGCTGTTCGGCAAGGTGGTCTTCACCCTGTAGGCGGATCGTCCTTGCCGTCGGGGCTGCCCGTACCGGGATCGTGACCCTGGTCGGGCATGGTGAACACCTCGTCCCTGATCCGGGTCATGGTGTCCTCCAGGATCGCGCGCAGCTCGGACAGCTTGTCGCTGCCCAGCGCCTCGGTGTGCCAGGCCGCGGAGCGCAGCTGGCTGGCAAAATTGATGGCCAGCCGCTCCAGGTCGCGCAGCATCCGGGCGTCAGGCCGCCCGGGCCGCCCGGGCCGCGCGGGGGCGCCGCCCCAGCCGCCGGCCCCGCCGCCCGGGCCCCGCCAGCTGGCCCAGCCCGCCCGGCTGGCCCAGCCGGTCCAGTCCGGCCAGGCCGGGCCGTCACGGCGGTCCCGCCCGCCCCGGAACGGGACGGGCTCCGGCTCGGGCTCCGGCTCGGCGGGCTCGCCGAGCAGTTCCCTGCGGGCCCGGCGGGCGCTGTCCTTGACTTCCTCGCGGGCCCGGCGGGCCTGCTCCCTGGCCGCCTCACGGTCCGCGGCGCGGGCCCCGCCATCCCGGCCCTCCCGGGCCGCCAGGGTCAGCTCCTCGCGCAGGTTGCGCACGGTGTCCCGGACGTCCTCCGACACCTCGCGGGCGATGTCCCGCACCGAGTCGGTGATCTCCTGCTCCAGGTCGGCCAGGTCGTCCAGCTTGCTCTCGATCTCGGCCCGGCCCTTGTCGGTGATCCGGTAGATCTTCCGGCCGCCGACCGTGTCGTGGGTGACCAGGCCCTCTTCCTCCAGCCGGGCCAGCCGGGGGTAGATCGTGCCCGGCGACGGTGCGTACACGCCCATGAACCGGTCCTGGAGCAGCCGGATGACCTCGTAGCCGTGCCTGGGCGCCTCGTCCAGCAGCTTGAGCAGGTACAGCCGGAGCTTGCCGTGCCGGAAGACGGGGGTCATCGTCCCGCTCCCGCCGGGCCAGGGCCGCCCCGTTGCAGCAGGCTGACCGACGCGGACAGGGCGCTCACCGAGATCCTGGCGCCGCCGTTGCCCAGCGTGCCGGCCACGCTGCCGGGCCCCGACGCCGTCAGTGCGTCGAACCCGGACCGGACCCGGCCGGATCCGGACCGCAGGTCCACGTCCGCGCTGGCGCTGGCCGGCAGCCGGATCGCGACCTCACCGGACACCGTGTTCACCCGCAGGCTGCCGCCGGAATCCAGGTCCACGTCGGCGGTGACCTTGCCCGCCGCGGTGCGCGCGTCCATGGTCTGCACCGTGCCGCCGGCCAGGGTCAGGCCGCCGGACACCGAGTTGAAGGTCAGGCTGCCGTCCAGGCCGCGGGTCTCCACGTCCCCGGACACGGTCTTGGCGTCCACCGGGCCGCGCACCCCGTCCAGGATCAGCCCGCCGTTGACGCTGCGCACGGACACGCTGGCGGTGATCCCGGACACCATCGCGCTCGCGTTCACCACGCCCAGCTGCACCGGGCAGCCGGCCGGGACGGTGATCGTCACGTCCACGGAATGCCGCTGCGGGCGCAGCCAGCCCAGCACGCCGTCCCAGGTCAGGTCCTCGTAGGTGACGGTCAGGATGCCGGCCTCGTGGCTGACCAGCAGCGGCTGGCCGGACAGGCTCTCCACGTCCACGCTCGGCGGCCCGGCCGAGGCCAGCACCGCGACGCTGCCCGACACGACCCGCACCCGCAGGGCCGCAGCACCGTCGAACTCGAGCAGCTTCGGGGCATCGATGACCCAGCGCGGCACGTGTCCCTCCCTCCCCGGGCAGACGATATCCCTTAACCCGACGGTCAAGATGTATCGCGTCCAGCGTACCTGGCGATCTCACCTGACGCGACACTGTCGCGTCTTGGTGCACAGCGCAAGCCCGGCCCGGTGCCGGGCTTGCGCTGTGCCGGGCTTACCCGGGCTAATCCTGGTCCGGGCCCAGCCCGGTCAGCTCGTCGTCGTCCAGCCGGGCCAGCCAGCTCGCCAGCCGGTCCACCGGCGCCTCGGCCTCCGGCGTGAAGTCCACGAACTCGCGCATCCGCTCGGCCAGCCAGCCCAGCGTGACCTCGTCCGCGCCGCGCCGGTCGGCCAGCTCCTCGATGCCCCGGTCGGTGTAGTACATCGCTACCTGCTCCCGCCCTGCTCGCCGTCGCCCGCGCCCGGGCCGCCGTCGCCGAGCGCCGCGGCGATCAGCCCCGCGTGCTGGGCGGCGTGCTTCTTGGCCGAGCCGGCGGCCGGCGCCGAGCTGGCCGGGAGCGAGTTCAGCTGGATCGGCCGGCCGAGCAGGTCGGGCAGCCGCAGCGCCATGTACGGCCAGCTGCCCATGTTGGCCGGCTCCTCCTGGACCCAGCGCAGCGCGGCGCCGGCCGGGTAACGGGACAGCTCGGCCTCGAGCTCCTCGGCGGGCAGCGGGTACAGCCGCTCGAGCCGGACCACCGCGACGTCGGTGCGGCCGGCCGCGGCCCGCTGCCCCACCAGGTCGTAGTAGACCTTGCCGGAGCACAGCAGGATCCGCCGGACCGCGCCCTCGTCGATGCCCGGGCCCTCGCCGAGCACCGGCCGGAACACGCCGGTGGTGAACGCGGACACCGGCGAGGTGGCCGTCTTCAGCCGCAGCATCGACTTCGGGGTGAACACGATCAGCGGCTTGATCCGCGGCGTCAGCGCCTGCCAGCGCAGCAGGTGGAAGTAGTTCGCCGGGGTGGTCGGCATGGCCACGGTCATGTTGTCCTGCGCGCACAGGCCGAGGAACCGCTCGATCCGGGCCGAGGAATGGTCCGGGCCCTGGCCCTCGTAGCCGTGCGGCAGCAGCAGCGCGACCCGGGACCGCTGGCCCCACTTCTGCTCGCCGGAGCTGATGAACTCGTCCACGATCGTCTGGGCGCCGTTGATGAAGTCGCCGAACTGGGCCTCCCAGCAGACCAGGGCGTCCGGCCTGGCCACCGAGTAGCCGTACTCGAAGCCCACCGCGGCGAACTCCGACAGCGGCGAGTCGTACACGTGGAACCGGCTGGACGGCCCGTTGAAGGCGCGCAGCGGGGTGTGCTCGGCGCCGGTGTGCCGGTCCACGATCACCGCGTGCCGCTGGCCGAACGTGCCGCGGCGGCTGTCCTGGCCGGCCAGCCGGACGGACTTGCCGTCGATCAGCACCGAGCCGAACGCGATCAGCTCGCCGGTGGCCCAGTCGATCGCGTCCTGGGCGACCATCGTGGCCCGGCGCTGGATCTGCGGCAGCAGCCGCGGGTGCGGGGTGAACCCGGCCGGGAAGTTCTGCTGCGTGTCGATGATGAGCTTGATGTTCTCCTCGGTCGTCGCGGTGGCGACGTCCTCGTGCCCGGCCGGCTCGCGCGCCTCGGGGGCGCGCGGCGGGCGGACCAGCGAGCCGGGCTGGGTCGGCTGGCCGGCCGCGTCCCTGGTCTCGGTGAAGACCCGCTCCAGCTCCAGCTGGTAGTCGCGGAGCGCCTGCTCGGCCTCGTCCATCGTGATGTCGCCGCGGCCGATCAGCGCCTCGGTGTACAGCTTGCGGGTGGACCGCTTGGCGTCGATGAGGTCGTACATCAGCGGCTGGGTGAACGAGGGGTTGTCCGCCTCGTTGTGGCCGCGCCGCCGGTAGCAGACCATGTCGATGACGACGTCCTTCTTGAACGTCTGCCGGTAGGCGAAGGCCAGCCGGCCGACCCGGACCACGGCTTCGGGGTCGTCGCCGTTGACGTGGAAGATCGGCGCCTGGATCATCCGGGCCACGTCGGTGGAGTACACGCTGGACCGCGATGACTCCGGCGCGGTGGTGAAGCCGACCTGGTTGTTCACGATGATGTGCACGGTGCCGCCGGTGCGGTAGCCGCGCAGCTGGGACAGCTCCAGGGTCTCCGCGACCACGCCCTGCCCGGCGAACGCGGCGTCGCCGTGGATCAGCACGGCCAGCACGGTGAAGCCGGCCTCACCGGTGTCGATGATGTCCTGCTTGGCCCGGACCACGCCCTCGGCCACCGGGTCGACCGCCTCCAGGTGGCTTGGGTTGGCCACCAGGGAGGTCCTGATCGTCTTGCCCTGGCCGCCGTCGTACAGGCCCTCCGCGCCCAGGTGGTACTTCACGTCACCGGAACCGTGCGTGGAGGCCGGGTCCAGGTTGCCCTCGAACTCCGCGAAGATCTGCGCGTAGGACTTGCCGACGATGTTGGCCAGCACGTTCAGCCGGCCGCGGTGCGCCATGCCGAGCACGGCCTCGTCCATCTGCTCCCGCGCGGCCTCGGTCAGCACCGCGTCCAGCAGCGGGATCAGCGACTCGGCGCCCTCCAGCGAGAACCGCCGCTGGCCGACGAACTTGGTCTGCAGGAACTGCTCGAAGGCCTCGGCCACGTTCAGCCGGGACAGGATCCGGATCTGGTCGTCGTGCGCGGCGCGGCCGTGCGGCCGCTCCACCCGCTCCTGCAGCCAGGCCCGCTCCTGCGGGTTCTGCATGTGCATGTACTCGATGCCGACCGTGCGGCAGTAGGAGTCACGCAGCACACCGAGGATCTCCCGCAGCTTCATCCGCGGCGAGCCGCCGAAGCCGCCGGTGGCGAACTCCCGGTCAAGGTCCCACAGGGTCAGCCCGTGCTCCCTGATGTCCAGGTCCGGGTGCCGCCGCTGGCGGTACTCCAGCGGGTCGGTGTCGGCCATCAGGTGGCCGCGGACCCGGTAGGCGTGGATCAGCTCGTGCACCCGGGCGGCCTTGCTGAGGTCGTCCTCGTGGCCGGCCGGGATGTCCTGGACCCAGCGGATCGGCTCGTACGGGATGCGCAGCGCGCCGAACACGCTGTCGTAGAACGCGTCCTCGCCGAGCAGCAGCCGGTGGATCAGCCGCAGGAAGTCACCGGACTGCGCGCCCTGGATGATCCGGTGGTCGTAGGTGGAGGTCAGCGTGATGGTCTTGCCGATCGCCAGCCGGGCCATGGTCTCCGCGGACGCGCCCTGGTAGGCGGCCGGGTACTCCATCGCGCCGACGCCGACGATCGTGCCCTGGCCGGGCATCAGCCGCGGCACCGAGTGCTCGGTGCCGATCGTGCCCGGGTTCGTCAGGCTGATCGTGGTGCCCGCGAAGTCGTCCACGGTCAGCTTGCCGGACCGGGCCTTGCGGACCACGTCCTCGTAAGCCATCCAGAACTGGCGGAAGTCCATCGCCTCGGCGGCCTTGATGTTCGGCACCAGCAACTGGCGGCTTCCGTCGCCCTTGCGGGTGTCGATGGCCAGGCCCAGGTTGACGTGCTCGGGCTGGACCAGCACCGGCTTGCCGTCGGCCTCGGCGTAGGAGTAGTTCATCTCCGGGGCGCTGGCCAGCGCGCGGACCACCGCGTAGCCGATCAGGTGGGTGAACGACACCTTCCCGCCGCGGCCGCGGCTGAGGTGGTTGTTGATCACGATGCGGTTGTCGATCAGCAGCTTGGCCGGCATCGCGCGGACGCTGGTCGCGGTGGGCACGGACAGGCTGGCCGTCATGTTCTGCGCGGTCCGCGCGGCCGTGCCGCGCAGCCTGGCCTCGTGGGCGCCGGGCGGCGGGGCGACCGTGCCGGGCGCCGCGGCGGCCGGCGGTGCGGCCGGGCCCGCGGGGCGCGCTCCCGCGGCGGGTGCCGGCGCGGCCCCGTCCGCCGGCGGGGCTGGCGCGGCCGGCGCCGCGGGCGCCTTCTGGGCGGGCCCGGAGTCGGCGGGGGAGGGCTGGTAGTCGGCGAAGAAATTCCACCAGGCCCTATCGACGGACCCAGGGTCGCTCTGATACCTCTGGTACAGCTCATCGACCAGCCACTGATTTGGGCCGAAGTCGGTGCCCGACTGATCGTGACCGCGCTGCGGCGGGGGCTGTCCGTCCGCGGCAGCCTGCCCGTCGTCACCCTGGCCGGCCGAAGCCTGCGCAGCGTGCCCGTTTGCCTGCACCGTGAGATCCGCGGGCGTGCGCGGAGACTCAGAAGACACGGCGTAATCGCCTTCTTCCGATGTTTGATGAGCTGTCAGTTCCGCCCCTTAGGCTACCTGGCGGCGGGCCCGGCCTCAGCCTTACCCGGCAGCGGCTTCAGCCCGAAAGCCGGTCCCTGCCGTGCGGCTCCAGCCAGCTGACAAAAGGCCCTTTGGGCACGATCCTGGACGGGTTGATCCAGGCCTGTGACTGGTAGTAATGCCGCTTGATCTGGCCGAAGTCAGTGGTTTCCCCGAAACCCGGCCGCTGGTACAGATCCCGGGCGTACCCCCACAGCGACTGATAATCGACCAGGCGGCGCAAATTGCACTTGAAAAGGAGATAGTAAACCGCGTCGAACCGGGCCAGCGTCGGGTACAGCCGGATGTCGGCCTCGGTGGGCTGGCCGCCGAGCAGGAACCGGCGCCGGGACAGCCGCTCCTCCAGCGCGGCCAGCGTGGTGAACAGCGCGTCGAAGGCCTCCTCGTACTGCGCCTGGGTGGCGGCCAGGCCGGCCTTGTACACGCCGTTGTTGACCGTGCTGAACACCAGCGCGCTGACCGCCTCGATCTCCCGGCGCTGGGCCGGCGGGTACAGGTCCGGCGACCCCGGCCGGTGAAAGCCGGCGAACGCGGTCTCCAGCATCACGGTGATCTGTGCCGCGTCGTTGCTGACGATCTGGTTGCTTCTGGTGTCCCACAGGAGGGGCAGCGTGCACCAGCCGCCGTAGCCCGGGTCGGTGGCGTGGTACAGCTCGGCCACGAAGGCGGCCCCGGTGACAAGGTCCCGGCCGCCGCCGGCGGCCGGGAAGCGCCAGCCGTGCTCGCTGGTGACCGGGTCGGCCAGGGTCAGCCCGATCACCTGCTCCAGGCCAAGCAGGCGCCGGACGATCACGGCGCGCTGCGACCACGGGCAGGCCAGCGAGGCGTACAGCTGGTAACGCCCGGGCTCGGCCGGATAGCGCGTGGACCCATCGGCGCTGACCCGGCCGGTGAAGGCACTCTGCTGGCGGACGTACCCCCCGGTGTAATTCGCGGCCAGCGGCGGGGGCGTGAGCGGCATCACCCTCCCCTTCCCGGCCCCGCAGGCCGACAAAACCATGTGTTACCAAAACCTGGCAACTAACTGCAAGGTGTGATAAGGCCCAGCGTAAAGCGCATCTCGGCGGTATTTCCGGCAGATCCGGGCCGGCGTGTTCGCGCCGCGGGGGACGTTTCTTGCCCGGTGTGCTGCATTCCTGCACTGTGGCCTATGCGACCCCATGGGCACCAGAGCGGGCTGTGCGTAGCTGACTGCCGGGGCGGTGCGAGATGCGCGAGTTCGGTCAGTTCGAGGGCGCGATCATGGACGTGATCTGGTCGGGAACCGGCCCTACTCGGCCCGTGCGGTCCGGGAACAGATGGAGTACGACCGCGCGGTGTTCAGCGTCACCGCCGACCGGGCCGCGTCCTCGCCGGCCCGCGCCCCAGCGGCCGTATCCGGCCGGCCTAGAGTTTCCTGACCTCGCCGAAGACGTCGTCGCGCCGGTTGGCGAGGCTCGGCAGCACGGCGCGGACCCGGGCGGTCAGCGCCGGGTCGACCGGGGCGGCGGCGACGCCGGGGCCGGGCCCGAGATCCATCCGGACGGTGCCCATCGGGTCGACCAGCATGCTGCGGCCGACCCCGGTGGGCACGCTGGGGTCCGGGTCGGCGGGGTCGGGCACCTGCCCGGCGGCGGCCACCCAGATCGTGTTCTCGATCGCCCGGGCGCGGACCAGCGTGACCCAGTGCTCTTCCTTGAACAGCCCCGCCGCCCACGCGGCGGGCAGCACGAGAAGGTCCGCCCCGCCCGCGGCCAGAGCCCGGGACAGCTCGGGGAACCGCACGTCGTAGCAAGTCAGCAGGCCGACCCGGAGCCCGGCCAGGGGCACGATGACGGGCTCGCCGCCGGGCGCGACCAGTTCGGACTCACGCTGGCCGAGCGCGTCGTACAGGTGGATCTTGCGGTAGGCGGCGACCGGCTCGCCGTTCGCGTCACAGGCGAACGCGGTGTTGTAGACCCGGCCGTCAGGCGCGGGCTCGAACACGCCCGCGACCAGGGCCACCCCGGTGCCCGCGGCCGCGTGCTGGAGGCCGTGGCAGAACGGGCCGTCCAGCGGCTCGGCGGCGGCGCGCAGGTCCCGGCCGAACCTGATCATCGTGGCCTCGGGGAACACCGCGAGCTCGGCCCCGGCGGCGGCGGCCTCCTTGAGCGCGTCCCTGACCCGGCCCAGATTGACTTCTTTGTCCGAGTTGATCGGCAGCTGACACAGTGCGACCTGCATTCCCAGAGGGTAACCCGGGGCCGCTAGTGTCGCGGCATGCGAGCTGAGTTGCCGCCGGGCATCCGCGCCGCGGCCGAGGCGGCCAAGGGGTTCATGCCGCCTGCCGAGGGCGAGGCGCTGTTCGAGACCGCCGCGGCCTACGCCGCGGCCGGGCCGATCGCGGAGATCGGCACCTACTGCGGCAAGTCCACGATCTACCTGGCCGCCGCGGCCCGGGCGGCCGGGCAGCGGGTGATCACCGTGGACCACCACCACGGGTCGGAGGAGAACCAGCCGGGCTGGGAGTACCACGACACGTCGCTGGTCGACCCGGTCACCGGGCGGCTGGACACGCTGCCGCACTTCCGCGCGACGCTGGCCGCGTCCGGGCTCGAGGACCAGGTCATCGCCATCGTCGGGCCGTCCGCGGCGGTCGCCGCGCTGTGGCGGGCACCGCTCGGCATGCTGTTCATCGACGGCGGCCACACTCAGGCCGCGGCCGACGCCGACTACGCCGGCTGGGTCCCGTGGCTGGCCGTGGGCGGGGCGCTGGCCATCCACGACGTGTTCCCCAACCCGGCCGACGGCGGCCGCCCGCCGTTCGTGATCTACCAGCGGGCGCTGGCCTCAGGCTCGTTCACCGAGGTCCGGCGTACCGGGTCGCTACGGGTGCTCGAGCGGATCGCAGTCGGCCTCGGCTGAGCGGCTAGCACCGCGGGGCTACCTCGCGGAACAGGCTGGCGCCGCCGGTGGTGCCGGACAGCGCGTCAGCGGCCAGGATCATCGCGGCCGCGGTCCACGCGCTGCGCTCGGCCGGGTAGTGCGCGCCGTTGGCGAACTGCCAGCCGGTCCAGTACGACCCGTCCCGGTGCCGCAGGTGCTGAACGTCGGCCAGCAGGGCCAGGGCCCGGTCGGTGTTCCCGGTCGCGTCCAGCGCCATGGCCAGCTCGGCGGTTTCCGCGCCGGTCACCCACGGCTCGTCGGACACGCACCGCACGCCCAGACCGGGCACCACGAACGTGGCCCAGCCGTCCGCCAGCCGCTGGTCCGCGGCCGCCCCGCGGACCGGCCCGGCCAGCACCGGGTAATACCAGTCCATCGAGAACCGGCTCTTGTCCGCGAACGCGCCCGGCTCGCCGGCCACCACCCGGCCGAGCAGATCCGCGGCCAGCTCCCAGTCCGGCTGCGGCTGGCCCAGGTACTCCGCCAGCGCGATCGCGCAGCGCAGCCCCTGGTAGGCGCTGGCCGACCCGGTCAGCAGCGCATAGCTGGCCGGGGCGCCGTCCGCGGTCCGCTGCCAGGCCAGCTCACCGCGGGCGGTCTGCAGGCCGAGCACGAACCCGGCCGCCCGCCGCACCACCGGCCACATCGCCGCGGCGAACGCGTCGTCGCCGGTCACCAGCAGCTCGTGCCACACCCCGACGGCCGGGTAGGCGGCCTGGTTGCTCTCGCCGGCCGGGTCGGTCACCGCCCCGGCCACGGTGGCCTTGGGCCAGGACCCGTCGGGCCGCTGCGCCATGGCCAGCCACCGGTAGGCGGCCCGCGCCTCGGCGCGCAGCCCGCACACCGACAGCGCCATCGCGCACTCGGTGTGGTTCCACGCGTCGATGTGCCCGTCCGGCCAGCCAATCGCCCCGTCCCGCTGCTGGACCGCAGCGATGCTGGCGCCGGTGGCCATGATCTGCTCGGCGGTCAGGATGCCGCCGATGGCGGGCCGGGCGTCACCCGGTGGCATGCGCCTCCTCCGGCTTGGCCGCGTAGACCACCAGGCTCTTGCCGATCAGCGGGTTCAGCGCGCGGTCCGCCCACTGGGTCAGGGCCGGCCGCTGCATCAGGTCCCAGACCAGCATCCGGTGGTAGGCGCGGGCCAGCGGGTGATCGTCGTTGCGGACCCCGACGGCGCACTTGAGCCACCAGTACGGCGAGTGCAGCGCGTGCGCGTGGTGGTGGCCGCCGGGCGCGAGCCCGGCCCGGGCCAGCTTGGCGGTCAGCTCCTTGCGGGTGAAGATCCGCACGTGGCCGCCGGGCACGTTGTGGTAATCGGCGGACAGCGCCCAGCAGACCCGCTCCGGCAGCCAGGCGGGCACGGTCACCGCGGCCAGCCCGCCGGGCCGCAGCACCCGGGCGATCTCGGCGATCGCCGCCTGGTCGGCGGGGATGTGCTCGAGTACCTCGGCCGCGATCACCACGTCCACGCTCGCGTCCGGCAGCGGCATCGCGGTCGCGTCGCCGGCCAGCGCCCGGGCCTGCCCGCCCGGGGGCACCTCGCCGGCCTCCCGCATGGCCGCGAACATCGCCGCGACCGAGTTCAGCTCGCCCTCGTCCGCGTCCAGGGCCAGCACGCTGGCGCCGCGGCGGAGCGCTTCGAACGCGTGCCGTCCCGCGCCGCAGCCCAGGTCGAGAACCCGCACGCCCGGCTGCAGCCCCAGGCGGGCGAAATCCACCGTCAGCAGGGCCGGGCTCCTTCACTGCGGTCCTTGCTGGCCCTGCGCGCCGCGATCGCCTGCCGGTACTGCGCGACGGTCGCCGCCGCCACGGCCGGCCAGGCGAACCGCTGCGCGACCCGGTCCAGCGCGGCGGCGGACAGCCGGTCCCGCTCGGCCGGGGTGTCGTGCAGCCGGCGCAGCGCCGCCGCCAGCTCCTGCTCGTCGCCCGGCGCGACCAGCATCGCGGCGTCCCCGGTCACCTCGGGCAGCGCACCGGTGCGGCTGGCCACCAGCGGGGTGCCCGACGCCATGTGCTCCACCGCGGGCAGCGAGAAACCCTCGTACAGCGACGGCACCACCGCGATCTCCGCGCTGGCTGCCAGCTCGGCCAGCTCGGTGTCGCTGATGCCGGTGACGAACCGGACCTTGTCGCCCAGGGCCAGTTCGGCGACCAGCTTCTCGGTCGGCCCGCCCGGCGCCGGGCGGCCCACCACGATCAGGTGCACGTCCCGCTCGGTGACCAGCTTGCTGATCGCGCGCAGCAGCGTGCCGACGCCCTTGACCGGCGAGTCGGCGCTGGCCACGGCCAGGATCCGGCCCGGCACCCGGGGTGCTTCCCGGGGGTGGAACAGCCGGGTGTCCACGCCCAGCGGGACGACCTGCACCCGGTCCGCGGGGACCTTGAAGTCCCGCAGGATGTCGTCGGCCGAGGACTGCGAGCCGGTCATGATCGGGCCGCAGCGCCGGGCCACCCGGCCCTGCATCCGGACGAACCCGTACCAGCGCCGCTTGGACAGCCGGGACAGGCCCCTGGCCGCTTCCAGCTCGATCCGCCGGTCCACGCTGATCGGGTGGTGGATGCTGGTCACCACGGGCAGCCCGATCCGCTCCAGGCCGAGCATGCCGTAGGCCAGCACCTGGTTGTCGTGCACCACGTCGAAGTCGCCGCGGCGGGCCCGCAGCGCGCGCAGCGCCCGCAGGCTGAACGTCATCGGCTCGGGGAAGGCCGCGGTCCACATCATCGCGACCTCGAGCACGTCGATCCAGTCGCGGTACTCGCGCAGCTTCGGGGTGCGGAACGGGTCCGGCTCCCGGTACAGGTCCAGGCTGGGCAGCTCGCGCAGCTCCGGCCCCGGCTCCAGGTCCGGGTACGGCTGGCCGGAGAACACCTCGACGTGATGGCCGAGCGCGGCCAGCTCGCGGGACAGGTGGCGGACGTAAATCCCCTGGCCACCGCAGTGCGGCTTGCTCCGGTAGGACAGCAGGGCCACCCGGAGGGGGCCGTCCGCGCCGATCACCAGGCTGCCTCCTCCTCCGGCTGATCCGGCCGCAGCCGGGGCCGGGCCGCCGAGCGGCCCGATGGCGCGAACCTTACCAGGCAGTAGTTTGCGGAGCGGTGGCCTGCCGGCCGGCCTGGCCATCCCCCCGCGGCGCGCCGTAAGCTGCCCCGATGTGGGCGGAATCGCCCGGCTGGCCGGTTCCGCCGGCCCGGTAGCGCAGGAGGCCCAGCTGACCAGGCGCGCACTGATTCTCGGTATCACCGGCCAGGACGGCTCGTACCTGGCGGAGCACCTGGACGCCGAAGGCTACGAGGTGTGGGGCCTGGTCCGCGGCCAGGCCAACTCCCGGCTGCACCGGCTCCGCCAGGTGGTGCCCGGCGTCAAGGTGGTCCGCGGCGACCTGCTGGATCAGGGCAGCCTGATCTCCGCGGTCGAGCGGGTCCAGCCCGACGAGGTGTACAACCTGGCCGCGATCTCCTACGTACCGATGTCGTGGCAGCAGGCCGAGCTGACCGGCGAGGTGACCGGGCTCGGCGTGCTGCGGGTGCTGGAGGCGATCCGGGTGTGCAGCGGGATCAGCGCGTCCCGCACCCCGGGCGGCGGCCAGATCCGGTTCTACCAGGCCTCGTCGTCGGAGATGTTCGGCAAGGTCCGCGAGTCCCCGCAGACCGAGCAGACCCCGTTCCACCCGCGCAGCCCGTACGGCGTGGCCAAGGCCTACGGCCACTTCCTGACCCAGAACTACCGGGAGTCCTACGGGATGTTCGCGGTGTCAGGGATCCTGTTCAATCACGAGTCCCCGCGCCGCGGCGAGGAGTTCGTCAGCCGGAAGATGTCGCTCGGCGTGGCCAGGATCAAGCTCGGCCAGGAGCACAAGCTGCGGCTGGGCAACCTGGCCGCGCGCCGCGACTGGGGGTTCGCCGGTGACTACGTCCGGGCCATGCACCTGATGCTGGGCCAGGAGGAGCCCGCGGACCTCGTGATCGGCACCGGCGTCACGCACAGCGTGGAGGACCTGGCCGCGTACGCGTTCGGGGTGGCCGGCCTGGACTGGCACGACCACGTGGTCTGCGACACCGCGTTCCTCCGGCCGGCCGAGGTGGACCAGCTGTGCGCGGACGCCTCCCGGGCCCGCGAGGTGCTGGGCTGGGAGCCGAAGATCGGCTTCGAGGAGCTGGTCGCCATGATGGTCGACGCCGACCTGGCCTTGCTGTCCACCCCGGGCGCGGCCCGCGGCGAGCCGATCGGCGACGAGTCCTGGTAGCGGCGGCCGGCTACCCCACGCTGGCGCCGACCATGGCGCCGATGCCGTAGGTCAGCGCGGTCGCCGCGGCGGCCAGCAGGAACTGGCGGAGCGCGCCGCGGAGCATCGGGCGGTCGGTGATCCTGGCCACCAGCCCGCCGCCGGCCAGCGCGGCCAGGGCGCCCAGGCCCAGCGACGCGGCCAGCGAGCCGACCCCGGCCAGGTAAGGCAGCAGCGGGATCAGCGCGCCGACCGCGAAGGTCAGCAGCGACGCGCCCGCGGCCACGTACGGCGAGGGCAGGTCCTCGTGATCCACGCCGAGTTCCTCGCGCACGTGCACCCGCAGGGCATCCGGGTGCGCGGAGATCTGCCTGGCCACCTGGTCGGCCAGGGCCGGGTCCACGCCGCGCTGGACGAACGTGGCGGCTAGCTCGCTGCGCTCGGTCTCCGGGTTGTGCTCGAGCTCGTACCGCTCCTTGGTGACCTCGGCCTGGACCAGCTCGTTCTGCGAGGACACCGACACGTACTCGCCCGCGGCCATGGAGAACGCGCCGGCCGCCAGCCCGGCCAGGCCGGTCAGGATGATCAGGTGCCCGGACGCGCCGCCGCCGCCCACCCCGGCGATCAGCGACAGGTTGGTCACCAGGCCGTCCATCGCGCCGAACACGGCCGGCCGGAGCCAGCCGCCGGACACGTCCCGGTGCTGGTGCTCGTCCGCGGCGCCCTGCGCCACGGCGGGGGTCGTCATGAAGATGCCTTCCGCAGCCCGGGAAACTGACCTTCAGATTCTACTTTCCGTATCAGGCCGGGCAGTGTTTCCCCAGGCTGCGGCGGTAAAGACCGCCAAAGATATCGAGCATTAAAGGCAAGGCTTGCCTAATGAAAGCTAGCCTTGCCTTACGGATTACGGTTGGTTTCCGGTTTATCGCCGTCCGCCAGCGCGGCGGCCAGCCGCTCGATGTCCGCGCCGAACGGGCGGTCCCCGGTGACCGGCGGGACCAGGCCGGCCAGCCAGGCCGTCACCGGCGCCGCCCCGGGCGGCGCGGGCCGGCCGGCCGCGGCGGCCAGCGCGCTGGCGTGCCCGGCGGTCAGCAGCTCGCACGCGGTCACCACCCGGGCGCCGTGCACCGCCTGGCGCAGGTTCTCCGCGGCCTCCCAGCCGAACGACTGCACGTCCTCCTGGCCGCCCGAGGTCTCGATCAGGCCCACCGGCGTGGCCAGCGCCAGCCGGCGCATCGCGTGCACCTCGCCGGCGGCCCGCTTGTGCACGGTCACCAGCCCGGCGTCCGGCCCGGGCGTGACCGCCAGCTGGGCGGCCAGCCCGGTCACCGCGGGGTCGAGCAGCCGGGCGATCCGGGCCGCGGCCACCTCGGCCGCGTGCACCAGGGCGACCGTGAGCTGGTCGCAGTGCGCGGCCAGGTCGAGCCCGTGGAAACCGGCCGTGCCGGTGAACCGGCCGCCGAGGAAGGCCGGCGAGTCGGTCACCCCGGCCAGCGCCCGCTGCGCCGCGGCGGCCAGCGCGGTCACCGACCGGCTGGCGTGCGCCAGCACCAGGCCGGTGACACGGAACGACACCGGCGGCTGCAGCGCGGCCGGGACGGCCTGCTGGCCGGCTACCGCCCGGAGCCGGGCCAGCACGCCGGCCAGCACATCGTCGCCGCGGGCGGTGGCGGCGGACCAGGGGTCACGGGACGCCCGGGCAGCGGCCGCGCCCAGCGCCGCGGCACCGGTCAGCGCGTCGATCAGCCCGGCCGCGTCCGCGGCCCGGCGAAGGGCCAGCGCGGTCGCGCCGGGATGCCCGGCGATGAGCGCGATGCCCTCCTTGGGGCCCAGCGGGAACTCGCCGAGACCGGCCGCGGCCAGCCCGCCGGCCGCGTCCCGGATGCCGCCCGGATGACCCGCCAGCACCGAGCCGATGCCCACCAGCGGGCCGAACGCGTGCGCCAGCGGGATGATCTCCCCGGCGCTGCCCACGCCGCCGCGCGGCACCGCGGGCACCAGGCCGGCGTTCAGCACGTCCGCGAGCCGCTGGCACAGCGCCGCGGACAC
>DASVBE010000347.1:0-11168 GCA_036375995.1 Streptosporangiaceae bacterium
GAAGGACAGTGACGCCTCGACGTTGGCCGCCTGCACACCAAGGTGATCGATCATTGCCGCAGGCTACCGGCACGGGGCGGCCGCCTCCGGCTTCCTGGGCAAAGTTTCTGGCATCGTGGCAGGCGGGTGTCGATCCGGCGGTGGCCACTTCGTAGCGGGAGTAAGGGAATGCGGGATTGAGGGCCGGCCCCACATCGGCCCCGGACCGGCCCCGGACGGCAAGCAGGAGTGATCGGTATGTCTCAGTACCTTCTCGCGCTCTACAAGTCCGATGACGAGGTTATTTCCGCGGAACGGAGCCAGCAGGTGTGGGCCGGCGTGAACGCGCTGGGCGACAAGATGATGGACGCCGGCGTGTTCGTGTTCAAGAGCGGCCTGCACGTTCCTCGGGCCTGGACAGCTACTACCTGTTCCACGCCGTACGCGCCGACCTGCTGCGCCGCCTGGGCCGCGGCGGCGAAGCCGCGGCCGCCTACGCCACCGCCCGGGCCCTCACCGCCAACCCGGCCGAACAGGCCTTCCTCGACACGCAGCGCGCAGGCAGCACCCAGCCCGGGACCAGGTAACCGGGCTCAGGTGGAGACGCCCAGGGGCTCCTTGGGGCCCGGGCCCGGCACGGGTGCCGCCTCTGCCGGGCGGCCCCGGCCGGTCACGAACGCGAGCCCGTAGAGCGCGGCAACGGCGATCAGCGAAGCGCGGTAGCCGGTGATCAGCGAGAGGTACTCCAGCGTGCCGCCGACCATGGCGCCGAGCAGGTTGGCCGCGAACGCCGTGCCCGAGGAGCTGACCTCCCTGAACCGCTGCGCGAAGATCAGGTTGGCCAGGAACACCGGAGCGAACCCGAGCGCGGCGGCCGCCAGGAAGCGCGGGACCACCGGCAGGCTCAGCAGCGACTCCTGGGGCACCATCCACGTCACGACCAGCGAGGCGATCAGCGCGCCGTAGAGCACCAGCGGCGGCGGCAGCCTCTTCACCCATCTGGCCGTCTCGACCGCGAGGTAGACCGCACCGAGCACGGCGGCGAAGACAAGGGCGTTGACGAACCACGTGGTGCCGAACAGCAGGGCGAAGCCGACGATGTTCTTGGTCTCGAGCAGCATGAACGCGGCGCCCATGAAGGCGAGGTCGACGTAGGCGCTCATCCGGGTGAAGGAGCCGCCGCCGACCCGGACCAGCAGGATCGAGGCAAGCAGGATCGCGCCGAGCATCAGCAGGTAGGAGAGCGGGATGGAGGGGGTGCGCAGGTACGGGAACGGCCAGTTGTCGGTCGCCGGGCCGACCCGCGTGCCGTGCCACAAGCTCGCGCAGTCCGATACCGCCCGCCCCGGCGTGACCGTGAGGACCCCCACGGTCCGCGCCAGGCCGGCGTTGCTCTGCTCCAGGCACGGGGTGCGGTGGTACACGTCAATCAGCTCGCTCGCGTACCTGTTCAGCACGAACGGGGCGTACCAGTTGTACATGGCGAACGTGCCGCCGGGCGCCAGCCGCGTCCGCGCCTCCGCGAGCGAGTTCTCGGTGAGCAGGTAGCTCTCCAGCCGGATCCCTGACTGCCCGGCCAGCGCGGTCAGCGAGTCGGGCAGCGTGAACATGATCAGGTCGTAGTGCTGGGTCGTGTTCTGCAGGAACTGGCGGCCGTCGGCGATGTGGACGGTGACCCGCGGGTCCTGGTACGGGTGCTCCGGGTGCAGCCGGCGGCCGATCGCGGGCAGCGCAGGGTCGATCTCCACGGCGTCGATGTGCCTGGCCCCATGGGCCAGCGCGACCGCCACATCGTTCCCGGTGCCCGCGCCGATGAGCAGGACGTTGCCCAGGCTCTGCCGCGTCACATGGCGGTAGGGGAAGAAGTAGAACTTGTCGTGCGCCCGCAGCGCGGCAATCGAGTGGATCGTCTGGAACGGGATGTTGTTCGCCGTTACCCGGACGGCGCTGCCGCTCTGCTTGTGCAGGACGAGCTTGTTGTAGGGCGACCAGTGCTCGGCGGAACCGTAGGACTCGATGCCCAGCAGGGCGAGGGCGAGCACCACAGCGCCCGCCTGCCACCACCTGATCTTCGGCAGCAGCAGGCCCGCAAGGCCGCCCCCGGCGACCAGGCCCCAGATGAAGGGCGGCTGCTGCAGGAAGGACAGCGCGGTGAACGCCGCGATGCCCGCGATGCTGCCCAGGATGTCCAGCCGGTAGGCGCTCAGCGGGCGGAAGCCGACGAAGACCCGCGCGACCGCCTGGCCCAGGCCCGCCATGACCCCCACGGTGAGCACGAAGACGCCGATGAAGCTCAGCGGCTTGGGCAGCGCCGCGATATGCCCGATGCCGCGGAACGGCGTCGGCCCCACCTGCAGGACGACCGGGAACGTGAGCACGAAGCCCACCAGCGCCAGCAGCGCGACCGGCGTCCAGCGCAGATAATCCCGGCCCGACCTGGCGTTCAGGAAGCCAATGCCAATGCCGAGGAAGCTGGCCAGCAGGACGAAGTTGGTCGCCTCGGTCACGTACACGTTGTTCGCGGTGATCCAGCGGATCAGGGCGAGCTCGGTGAACAGCATCAGGAAGCTGGCGAAGACCAGCCGTCTCTGCTGCCGGGGATCTTCGGCGGAAGGCTCATCGGTGCCCGCGACGACGGCAGCCGGACCAGGAGTTTCCGGCTCTCTCGCGGCCGTGCTGCGGCTCCGGCCACGCGGGGCTCGCGCGATCACGCCAGCGGCCATTGCCCGCAGGTTTCTCAAGGCTAAGTCTCCTTCGAGTCGGGGAATGGCGGCCTGCCTCAGGCTCCGTTATTGCCGGCCCCGGCCGGAATCCGTCACCGGGAAGTCAGCCCGTTCTGTACTGGCACGTGGTCAGGCCGAACCAGCGGTCGGTGGTGCCCTCGTCACGCATGCCCAGGCGGGTAGCCACGGCCTGCGAGGGCGTGTTGTCCAGGTCGGTCAGGGCCAGGACCTCGCGGATGCCCGCCGCAGCCGCCGCCTGGAGCAGCGCCGCGGCCGCCTCGGTGGCGAAACCCCTGCCCTGGTAGCCGGGGTGCAGATGCCAGCCCACCTCGGTCAGGCCGGCCGGGCCATCGGCGTCGCTGAGCGGCAGCAGGCGAGCGGTCACCAAAAGGTCCATCTAACGGACAATAGCGGCCGGCTGGTGACCGGTGAACGTCGTTGCCCAGGCCGCGCTCGCGGGCCGGAACTGCACACCCAGAAGATCCAATTCTTAGGAATACGGTGTGCCGGGCGCGGGCCGAACTGGTCATGGCCCTGGCGAATGGTGCGAAGAAGCCCCAGAAAGCCAACGCCGGAGCCGGGCAGCGGCCCAGGTCAGCCGGATATCACTGCCCGGCCGGCCGGAAGCCGCTGGCGGCGAACTGAACCGGCCGCCTGGTGCGTCACTCGCGCTCGGCTTTCTGGAGGCCTTCGGCCGGGGTCCACCAGTCGATGACGAGCCGGGTGGCCGCGGGGTCGAGGTGGGTGTGCACGACCAGGGCGATGCCGGCCAGGAAGCGGTCGCCGTCCTGGCCTTCGGTGACCGGCCCGGGGATCGCCAGGCCGGAGACCTTGGCCTCGCCGGGCCACTGCGCCTCGGAGCCCTCGACCGGGTCGACCGTGGCGCTGTGCAGCGCAAAACGCGGATCGCGGCGCAGGTCCGCGCCCTTGCGGGCGCCGGCCATCGAGCCGAAGACCAGTTCGCCGTGCTCGAAGGCCGTCTCGATGCCGGAGATCCGCGGCGACCCGTCGGCCCGCACGGTGGCGATCGTCTTGTGCCGGTGAGCGTCGAACAGCGCCCGCACGCGCTGGGCGAACTCCGGCTCTGCCTTCTCGAAATCACGCCACGCCGTCACGCAGCCCATGATCGCACCGGGCCGCCCGGCTCACGGCCAGGGCACGCCGGGGCTCGCCGGCGGGCCATAGCGGTGGTCACGACGGCAGCGCTCGCCGCCCGGGGTCGCCGGGCGGCGAGCACGCCAGCTACGGCTCCAGGCACACCGGGATGGAGTCGGAGTGCCCGGACGGGCGCTCGGTGTGCCCGAACGGGCCATAGATCTTCACCCAGTGGACCGACGGGAACTGCTTGAGCGTCGGGCCGATCTCGTTGGCCACGGTGAAGGTGGACCCGCCGCTGCGGCAGCCGCCGGTCAGCTGGACCCTGGCCACCCCGTCGGCGATGGAGAGGTTCCTGAACCCGGTCGCCCCGGATGCGACGAACCGCAGGCTCTGCGCCCGTTCGGCCCGCGTGGGCCCGGCGAAGAGCCGCTGCAGGGCACCGAACGCGACGCTGGGCGGGATGACCGGCCGGGAAACCCGCTGGGTGTCAGGGGGGATCCCGGTTCTGAACCGGCGGGTGTTGAGGAACCAGTCGCCCACCCTGACCGTCCGGAACGGTGTCTGGATGTCGATGACCACCCGGTTCGGGTTCCTGAGGGTGAACAGGTGGAAGGGCTCATGGCGAGCCAGCCCGGCACCGAACACGAGCACGGCCTCGAAGTCCTCGGCGGCGACGACCTGCATGAGATTCGGCAGGGCGAAGGCCCGCCGGATCGGCCCGAACGTCACCGAGCCTGCGTCGTTGTGCCCGGCCGCCGGGAAGAACCGGACCTGCAGCAGGGCGCTGCCGGCGATGTGCACCGGCCGCCCGGAGGGGGCGATGATCTTGCTCACGTACCGGGCGCTGCGCTGCCTGGGCAGCGGCCCGCGGAACCGGAACACCAGCCGGTCAAACCCCGGATGATGGGCCGCGGTGATGGCCGTGAGTATGGTGCCGGCCTGGGCCGGCGAGGCTGCTCCGCTCGCGGGGCTGACCCCGGTGAAGCCAAGTGTGGCAATCGTTGCCCCGGCCGTCGTGGCGGCCAGGATGCGGGCAATGCGTCGGTACACGGCACGGTCCCTTCTCCCGGTAAACCCGCCGGCCGCAGCGCCGTGCGCTATTCCGGCCGGCCCGGAGGCGATGTGCGGGTTTGGTGAGGCCACCATGCATCGGCCGGGAACGGGAGCCAAGGGACCTTTGTCAGCCGGGCCGTGGCCATTTGTCGCACCTTGCGCGGTGCAGCAGGCCGGCCACCGGGAGCGCCTGCTGGCGCCGGCCGTCCAGGAGGCCGGCTACGGTCCGCGGGTCTCGAGGACGGCCAGGTCGCGTTCGGCGTAGAGACGGTGCTCCCACTCCTCGTTCAGGATCGTCAGCAGGCATTCGCGGACCGGCCAGTGGCGGGCCGGCGGCCAGCCGGGACCCTCGACCGGCTCGGTCTGGCCGGCCAGCGACTCATCCGTCAGCCCGTCGATGACCTGACGCACGGTCGCCACCCTGTCCTGCCGCAGGGCGAGAACCACGTCCAGCGACGGCCGCGCCGCCCGGTCCCGCGGGACGCCCGGGGTGTCCGCCATCTCGTCCCAGGGCAGGCTCAGCGGGTCCCACGGGGCCGGGTCGCCCAGGATGGCCCGCAGGACCCAGGATTCGGCGGCGAAGGCCAGGTGCCGCAGCGTCTCGATGAACGACCACTCGCCATCGACCGGTTCGTGCAGCAGCTCCGGCGGCAGCCGCCGGGCCCGCGCCACGGTCTGGTCCCACAGCCGTTCGAGGATGTCCCACGCCTCGGCGAACCCCGCCGGGTCCGCCGGCCGCATCCTGGCCCGGTCGGGATACCGCCGGTCGAGTTCGGCCTCTACCAGCGGGCCGATGTCGACGCCGTTGACGGTGACGTTGAGAAGCTCGCCGTTGATCTCGACGTTGGCCATCTCGGCGCCCCGCAGCCTGGCCCCGCTCAGGTCCACGACCCGGAACTGCGCACCGCTCAGATCGACGGCCCGCAGCACCGCGCCGCTCAGGTCGACGTGGTCGAACACAGATCCGCGCAGGTCAGCATCCATGAACTCAGCCATGCGCCGAGCTTAGCCAGCACTGCCGACAGCCCGCCCGCGGCGGCACAGAGCCCACCCTAGAGGGCGTCTACGTCGACCGCGGCCGTCCGGGCAGCCGCCCAGGAGGGCTAAGCTGACCGGGAATCGGCGGGCCCGCGGCTTCCGCGGCAGCGGCACGGACGGAGGCAGCCTCGTGGCTGAAGCGGAGGGCACCGGAGGCGGCGGCGCCGCGCAGGACCCCGCCGTCGACCTCGCGATCGACACCTCGGTGGCCCACCCGGCCCGCGTCTACGACTACTGGCTGGGCGGCAAGGACAACTTCGCGGCCGACCGCGAAGCCGCCGAAAGCGTCCTGGCCGTCTCCCCCGGCCTGCGCTGGCGGGTCCAGGCGAACCGGCGGTTCCTCGCCCGCGCCGTCCGGTACCTGGCCGAAGAGGCCGGCATCGGCCAGTTCCTTGACATCGGCACCGGCATCCCCTCGGCGAACAACACGCACCAGGTCGCCCAGCAGGTCCGCCCCGACGCGCGGATCGTCTACGTCGACAACGACCCGATCGTCCTGTCCCACGCCCGGGCCCTGCTGACCAGCGGCCCGCACGGCGCGACCCAGTACGTCCACGGCGACGTCCGCGAGCCCGGCCCGATCATCACGGCCGCCACCGAGACCCTCGATCTCAGCCAGCCGGTCGCGCTGATGCTCATCGGCGTCCTGCACCTGATCCAGGATTCCGAGGACCCGTGGGGCCTGGTCGCCTGGCTGATGGCCCAGCTGCCGGCCGGCAGCTACCTGGCCATCTCGCACCCGGCCATCGACATCGCCCCGGGCCAGGCCGAGGTGCAGCGGCGGTACAACGAGCGGGTGTCGACCCCGCAGACGCTCCGCGACCGCGACCAGGTGGCCAGGTTCTTCGCCGGCCTGGAACTGGTCGAGCCCGGCCTGGTGTACGTGCACGCCTGGCGCCCGGGCGAGTTCGACACCGCGCCGCAGGACGCCACCTCGGCCTGGGGCGGCGTCGCCCGCAAGCCCTGACCGGCCCGGGCCCTGACTGGCCGCGGCACGGCGGCCCGCGCCGCGCCCACCGTAATCCTTCTCGGTTTGCCATGGATCGGTTCGGGTAGCGGCGCCGCCAGCCCGGCCGGCACCGGTTGGCGGCCGGGCCCGAGGAGGTCCGCTGATCATGACGGAGACCAAGGCGACCCGGCCGTCAGGGCGCAACCTGCTGGAAGAGCTGGACTCGCGGATACCCACGACCTTCTACTGGTATCTGGCCACGCTCGCCTGCGTCGGCGGCTTTCTCTTCGGGTACGACACGTCGAACATCGGCTCGGCGCTGCCGTTCATCCCGTATCACCTGTCCAGCTTCGCCACCGGCTACCTGGTCGCCGGGGCGTCCCTGGGCGCGGCGGCCGGCGCGCTGATCGCCGGGCCGCTGACCGACCGCTTCGGCCGGAAATCCCTGCTCATCACCGACGCCGGGATCTACGCGATCGGGGCGCTGCTGTCCGCGTTCACCATCAACGCCGGCATGCTCCTGGCCTCCCGCACGCTGATCGGCCTGGCCATCGGCGCCGACTCGGCGATCGCCACCGCTTACATCGCCGAGTTCGCCCCGCGGGACCGGCGCGGCCAGCTGAGCATCATCCAGCAGTGGATGATCACGGTTGGCATCCTGGTCTCCTACATCGTGGCCCTGATCGTGCTCAAGGCGAACCCGGGCGGCGCCGGCAACCTGGACTGGCGGCTGATCCTCGGCATCGGCGCGATCCCGGCGATCATCGCCGTCGCGCTGCGGTCCCGGATGCCGGAGTCGCCGCGCTGGTTGATGCGGCACGAGCGTTACGCCGACACCAGCAAGGCGTTCGGCCTGCTGGGGATGAAGGTCTCCGAGGACGAGGCGCGGATGGCGGCCGGCGAGCTGGCCCGGCAGCAGGCCGAACTGCACCGCAAGACCCAGTGGACCGCGGGTGTCCGCCGGGCCCTGATCATCGTCTGCGTGTTCTTCATCTTCCAGCAGATCACTGGCATCAACGTGCCGTTCTACTACGGCCCGCAGGTGCTGTCGACGTTCTTTGCCAGCGGCAACAGCGCGGTCGAGGCCGCCGTGGCGGGCGTCGAGGTCACCGCGATCCTGGGCGCGGTCAACGTGATCGCGACCTACTTCGCGTTCCGCTATATCGACCGGCTCGGCCGACGGCCGCTGGCCATCGGGGGCTACTTCGGCATGGCGGTGTTCATGCTGCTCTCTGCGGGCGCCGTGGCCTGGCTGACCGACCTGCCGCAGACCGTGGTCGTCATGGTCGGCTTCTCGTTCTTCATCACGTCGTTCGCGATCGGCGTCGGCGGCACCGGCTGGCTGATCCAGGGCGAGGTGTTCCCCACCCCGGTCCGGGGCACGGCGGCGGCGATCGCGGCGGCCGTCGACTGGCTGGCCAACTACGCGCTGATCGAGGCGTTCCCGGCGTGGAAGAACGGGATCGGGCTGAGCGGGGTGATGGTCTGCTTCGCGGCGCTGTCGATCGTGGCGATCGTCTTCGTGGCCCGGTGGCTGCCGGAAACCAAGGGCCGGTCGGTCGAGGATGTGGTCGACATCTTCGAGCGAGCGGCCGGCGAGCACCGCCCGCCGGCGGCGGTCGGTTAGCCCGGACCGTCCGGATGGCCGTTGCCTGGGTCATGCCGCCGCGCTGGTCAGCGGCCGTCCGGACGTTTCGCTTGTCCTCTGAGGGGCAGCGGCCAGGGATGGCATACGAAGTTGGCGCCAGCAAGGTGAAGTACGACGGCGCCATCATCCGGGTCCGGGCCGACACCGTCGCCCAGCCCGACGGCACGCAGGCCGAGCGCGAGGTGGTCGAGCACACCGGGTCGGTGGCGGTGGTGGCCGTGGACGATGCTCGCCGGGTGCTCCTGATCCGCCAGTACCGGCATGCCGCGGGCCAGTACCTCTGGGAGCTGCCCGCCGGCCTCTGTGACCAGGACGGCGAGGACCCGCTGGCGACCGCCCGCCGCGAGCTGGCCGAGGAAACCGGCTGGACCGCTTCAGACTGGTCCACGCTCGTCGACGTGTACCCGTCGCCCGGGATCAGCACCGAGAGGTGCCGCATCTACCAGGCCAGGGAGCTCCGCCCGGGCAAGCGGCCCGGCCGCCTCCGGGACGAGGAGGCTGACCTGCAGCAGCGCTGGACCCCACTCGCCGAGGCCGTGTTCGAGGTGCTGTCCGGGCACATCACCAACGGCCTCGCGGTGGCCGGCCTGCTCGCCGCCGCGGTCCGGCACGGCATGCGCGACAACCGCCACCGCTCCGGCCGCGCCGTCTGGCCCACCCCGCGAAGCTGACCCGGCCGGCCCGGGGGCGTCCGGCCGGCGTCATCCGGACAGGTCGTGGCCGGTGGTGCTGGTGAGATGGCCGGGGAGGTCGTCGTGCCGGTCGCCGGTATTGACCGTCCCGGCGGGCTCGAACATGAGGATTGCGCCGCCGGGTGAGGAGGGCTTGTGCTCGGCGCCCCGGGGGACGACGAAGATGTCGCCGGCGTTCAGCTCGACGGTGCGTTCCTGGCCGCCGGCCTCGCGAAGGGCGATGTCGAACCGCCCGTCGAGCACCAGGAAGAACTCATCGGTGTCCTCGTGGACGTGCCAGACGTGGTCGCCGCGGGTGTGCGCGATCTTGACGTCGTAATCGTTGACCCGGCCGACGATCCGCGGGCTGTAGATCTCGGTGAACGCGGCCAGCGCCTGGCTCAGGCTGATAGGTACAGATGTCATACCCCCATCGTCAGCGATCGTTAACGTGTGGCCTTTGGCGGGTCCGCTATCTGGCTGGGGAGGTCCTGACGTGGCCAGTAAGTTCACCGAGCTCGAGATCGACTGTGCCGATCCCAGCGGTCTGGCCCGGTTCTGGTGCTCGGTCCTTGACTACGAGGTGGTGGACGAAGAGGACGGCGTTGTCACGATCGGCTCCCCTCTGGTGCCCGAGGGCAGGAACCGCCGTGGCCCGGTGCCACCGGTGCTGACCTTCGCGCGAGTGCCCGAGGGCAAGACCCTCAAGAACCGGCTGCACCTCGACGTCAACCCCATCGACCGGGAGCAGGACGAGGAGGTCCGCCGCCTGCTCGGCCTCGGTGCCCGGCACGCCGACGTGGGCCAGGCAGGCGACGAGAGCTGGGTCGTACTGGCCGACCCGGAGGGGAACGAGTTCTGCGTTCTTGCCAGCCGCTGCCCCTGACCGGAGACGGCGGACCGTCAGCCCGGGGAGCGGGCCATGGCCAGGCCGGTGACGACGGCCCGGGCGACCGGGCCTGTTTCGGCGGCCAGGAGCGGGTATATGCGCCAATTCGACTTCTCCGCAACTTCTCAGGGAGCGATGCCAGATGTCGCAGAGCAGCGGCCCTACTGCCCCGGGCCGCACATCGATAGGGGCGGAGGCCCTCCGGCTGCGGTCGGGACTGGTGATGGCCGGGGCCGCCTTCGCGGGCCTGGTGGCCGGCTGGCTGGCCCGGAAACTGCCCGTCGTGCCGGGCCGCCGCCGGGCGCGTGAGCGGGGGCAGTCATGACCCGGCCGGCATCGCAAGCGAAGGAAATGCCGGCCGCCGCCGAGGCTGAGGCTGCCGCCCAGGGTCCGTCCAGCGCCTCGGTCGGTGAGCTGGTCGGTTCCATTACCCAGAACCTCTCGACGCTGATGCGCCAGGAACTCGACCTGGCGAAGGCCGAGATCAAGCAGGAAGCGGTCAAGTCGGGCAAGGCCGCGGGGATGTACGGCGCGGCCGGGTTCGCCGGCTACATGGTCCTGCTCTTCGCATCGATCGCGGGCTGGTGGGGACTGGCCAACGTGATGGATGAGAGCTGGGCGGCGCTCATCGTGACCGGGGTCTGGGCCGTGATCGGGGCCGTGGCCTACTCGGCCGGCCGGCGGCAGGCCCGGCAGATCCACCCGACACCCGAGCGGACCGTAGAGACCATGAAGGAAATCCCGGACGCGCTCAAGGGACAGGCAGGGAACTCAGCATGACCACCCAGGATCCCGACCAGATCCGCGACGGCATCGAGCAGACGCAGCGGGAGCTCAGCGCCGACGTCGACGCACTGACCGCCAAGCTCAGCCCGCAGCGGATCGTGCAAGACCGGGTTCAGCGGGCCCGCACCGCGATGGGCTCCATGAAGGAGCGCGTCACCGGCAGCACCGCACAGCAGGCCCCGGCGGCCAGCGGCACCGCCGCCCCGGCCGCGGACGCCGCCAAGGGCACCGTGTCCACCGCTAAGGGCGCCGTGTCCACCGCTAAGGGCACCGTCACCGCGGCCACCTCGTCGGCGGCCAAGACGGCCGGCCCGGTTGCCGCCGCGGCCCGCCG
>DASVBE010000060.1:0-13468 GCA_036375995.1 Streptosporangiaceae bacterium
GATCCGCATCTACGGCAGCGAGGGCCGGCTGATTCACGACGGCTGGCAGGTTGCCGACGACAGCGGTGAGACGGCCTGGATCAGCGACGCCGGGGCCATCGCCGTCTTCGGCCAGCCGCTGTCCGTGGGCGAGACGACGGACGCCGGCCCGCTGTGGTTCTTCGACAACTTCTCCGAAGTCAAGGAGATGGGCGAGTGCTCACCACCGTTCATGGCGGAGCTCGCCAGGGCCCTCGGCGAACGGTACGAGCCCGCCTAGGCCGAACGGGGCGGCGATCGCCGCTGCGGGACGCGCGGCCTAGCCGGGATCCGTCAGGCCGGACTCGCGGAGGGTGATGTTCAGCCGCCCGGACGGCAGGCCGATGCCATCCGGGCCGGTGCCCGGCAGCGTGCGCGGAACCCCGTGGTAGGCCAGCCGGGCCGGGCCGCCGAACACGAACAGGTCGCCCGATTCCAGCGGCACGTCGGTGTACGGGCGGCCGCGGTCCTCCGCGTTGCCGAACCGGAACACGCAGCTTGCCCCGAGGCTCAGCGACACCACCGGGGCCGGGCTGCGTTCCTCCCGGTCCGCGTGCATGCCCATGCGGGCCTCGTCGTCGTAGAAGTTGATCAGCGCGACGTCGGGCTGGTAGGTGGCCGCCGTCTCGCCGTCGCCGAGGGCGGCGGCTACCGCGCGACGTCCCAGGCCGGCCAGCCACCCGGGGAACGGCTTCACCGGCGCCCCGTCGTTGTCCTCGGCGAACTTGCTGTACCGGTAGGGGATCCAGTGCCAGCCCAGGCAGACGGTCTGCACCGACATCACCCCGCGGCGGGGCAGCCTGGTGTGGCGGATCCCGGCCGGCGGGCGGGACCACTCGCGGCAGGCCCTGACCAGGTCAGCCTGCTCGGCGAGGCTGAGCCAGCCCGGCACGTGCACCGCGCCGGGCGCGATCTCGGCCCGGGGCCGGGGGATGAGCTCGTCCATGCTGTTACCCGCGTCCGGCGGTCAGAGGCGGTCAGAAGATCAGCTTCCGGAGGCGGAGCAGGTCGAGCAGGTTGCCGTCGACCTTGACCCGGCCGCTGAGCCAGGCCCTGGCCAGCCCGCCCGGGTCGCCGGCCACGGCCACGACGTCGGCGCTGGCCGCGCTGAACCGGATCTGCGCCGGCGGGTCGCCCGCGGTCTGCTCGCGCACGGGCTCGGCGCCGTGCGCACCGAGCCGGGTCCAGAACGTGATCTCCAGGTCGGTGACCCGGCAGCTCAGCGTGCGGTCCGCGAGCCGGGACGCGCGGTCCTCCGGTGACATGTCCGCGATCCGCGCGGTCAGCGACTCCAGCGCCGTGCGGCACTCCTCTGCAGTCGCCAACGTGACCTCACTTTCCTGAGTAATTGTCCGCCGCCGGCCCGGCCAGGTGCGCCGTGGTGTCGCTTCCGGACGGTAGCGTTTCTGGGAGGGGCGGCGTGTGCCGTCCTGCCCGCAGCAGGATCCCGATGGAGGTCGGCAGGCCGATGGAGGACGAGCAGGCGGCCCAGGAGCATCCTGCCACCGCAGAGCCCCAGGTGGCCGCGGAGCGCCCTGCTATCACCGAACCGGAAGCGAGCACAGAGCTTCCCGTGACCGATACAGAGCCCTCCGTGACCGATGAGGCCCGTGTGATGGCAGAAGTGGCTGCTGGCGGCGGGCCGCACGTGACGCCGGAGGTCCTGAGTGCCAGCGGGGCTCATGTGACTGCGGAGGTTCCGGCTAGCAGCCGGGCCCCGGTGGCGGAGACCGCGGCGACCGGCGAGCCGCGGGTGGACGCGGCGCTGGCCAGCATGGGCCGGCTGGCGCTGCTGCCGGTGGGCGAGCACGCGGCGGTGTTCGAGCAGGTGCACCGCGGGCTGCGGGAAGTGCTCGGCGAGCTGGACGGCGGCCCTGGAGGCGGCACGGGGGGCAGTTCGGGCTCAGCCGGGCGGCCGGGCCGCTGAGCGGGCGCGCAACCATGGGCAGCAGGGCGCGGCTGGACACCGAGCTTGTCCGCCGGGGGCTGGCCCGGTCCCGGGAGCAGGCGGCCGGCCTGATCGCCGACGGCCGGGTACTGGTCGCGGGGCAGCCCGCGGCCAAGCCCGCCACGCAGGTCGGCCGCGACGCTGCCATCGCCGTGCGCGACCCGGCCGGTGAGCCGGACTACGCGTCCCGCGGCGGCCGCAAACTCGCCGGCGCCCTCGCCGCGTTCGGCGGTCTCGCGGTGGCCGATCAGGACCTCACTCCCAGCCCCCCAGCCGCTCCCAGCGCTTCAGCCGCTCCCAGCGCTTCAGCCACGCCGGGCGCGGCGGTCACACCGGCCCCGGCTGTTTCGGCGGGCGAGTCCACCACCCCCAGCTCCCCAGCTACTTCCGGTTCTGCGGTCACATCGGGCGCGGCGGTCACACCAGCCGCGGCGGCTTCCGGGGGCGGGACCGGTGGGCTGGTCGTGGCCGGGCGGCGGTGCCTGGATGCCGGGGCGTCGGCCGGCGGGTTCACTGATGTGCTTTTGCGGGCCGGGGCGGCGCACGTGGTTGCCGTGGACGTGGGTTACGGGCAGCTGGCCTGGCCGCTCCGGACCGACCCGCGGGTGACCGTGCTGGACCGGGTGAACGTGCGCGAGCTGACCCCGGAGCAGGTAGCCCCGCCGCCGGAACTGGTCACCGCGGACCTTTCCTTCATCTCCCTGACCCTGGTGCTGCCTGCGCTGGTGGCCTGCGCCGCGCCGGGCGCCGACTTCGTGCTCCTGGTCAAGCCCCAGTTCGAGGCGGGCAAGGGCAACGTGGGCGCGGGCGGCGTGGTGCGCGACCCGGCCCAGCGCGCCGCCGCGGTCCGCTCGGTGGCCGCCGCCGCGGCCGGCCTTGGGCTGGGCACCGCCGGGGTGACCGCGTCGCCGCTGCCCGGCCCGGCCGGGAACGTCGAGTATTTCCTCTGGCTGCGAGCCGGGGCCCCGCCGCTGGCCGACGGGGACCTGGCCCGGGCCATCGAGGACGGCCCGCAATGACCCAGCAGCCGGCCGCCTCCCGCGCCGCCCACGACGCCGCCCGGGCCGTCGGCACGCGGACCGTGCTGGTGGTCGCGCACACCGGGCGCGAAGCAGCAGTGCGCAGCGCCCGGTTCGTGGTGGACCAGCTGGCCGCGGCAGGTCTCGCGGTCCGGGTGCTGGCCGGCGAGGCGGCCGAGCTCGCCCGCCCGGCCGCCCAGATCGCGGCCACGCCCGCGGCCGCGGTGGACGGCGCCGAGCTGGTCGTGGTCATCGGCGGCGACGGCACGCTGCTGCGCGCGGCCGAGCTGGCCCGGCCCGCCGGCCTGCCGCTGCTCGGCGTCAACCTGGGCCACGTCGGCTTCCTGGCCGAGGCCGACCCCGAGGACCTGGCCGAGGTGGTCGACCAGGTCGCGGCCGGCCAATGCCTGGTCGAGCAGCGGATGACCATCGACGTCACGGTCCGGGCCAACGGCAGCGTGACCGCTACCACGTGGGCGCTGAACGAGGCCACCGTGGAGAAGACCGCCCGGGAGCGGATGGTCGACGTGGTGGTCGAGGTGGACGGCCGCCCGCTGTCCCGGTGGGGCTGCGACGGGGTCGTGTTCGCCACGCCGACCGGGTCCACCGCGTACGCGTTCTCCGCGGGCGGCCCGGTGGTGTGGCCGGAGGTCGAGGCCCTGCTCGTGGTGCCGATCAGCGCGCACGCGCTGTTCGCCCGGCCGATGGTCGTGTCGCCGGACTCCGAGCTGGCCGCCGAGGTGATCGGCGGGCCGGCCGGCCGCCCCTACCCGGCGGGCCTGACCGGCGGCGCCACGCCCGGCGCGGACGGCCAAACCGACGCGTCCGGGGCGGTTCTGTGGTGCGATGGTCGGCGTAGGGTCGATCTGCCGGCCGGGGCCCGGGTCGAGGTCCGGCGCGGGGCCAGGCCGGTGCTGCTCGCCCGGCTCCGCCGGACCAGCCAGGAACCGGACGGTGCGGCGCCCGCCGGGCCGGATCAGGCCGGCGGCCTGTTCACCGATCGGCTGGTGGCCAAGTTCGGGCTGCCGGTGCAGGGCTGGCGGGGTCAGGCCCGCACCCGCCTGGCGCCCGGCCAGCGAGAGGAAGGTCGCAGCGGCGATGCTTGAGGAAGTCCGTATCACCGGGCTCGGGGTAATCGGTGACGCGACCCTCGAGCTGTCGCCCGGCTTCACCGTCGTCACCGGCGAGACCGGGGCGGGCAAGACCATGGTCGTCTCCGGCCTCGGCCTGCTGTTCGGCGGGCGCGGCGAACCCGGCCGGGTCCGCCCCGGCGCGGGCCGGGCCAGCGTGGACGGCCGGCTCCGGATCGACCCGGACGGTCACGTGGCCCGGCAGGTCACCGAGGCGGGCGGCGACCTGGACGACGACGGCACCGCGCTGATCATCAGCCGCTCGGTGTCATCCGAGGGCCGCTCGCGGGCCAGCGCCGGCGGCCGCCCGGTCCCGTTGTCCCTGCTGACCTACCTGGCCGACGACCTGATCGCCGTGCACGGCCAGTCCGACCAGCAGCAGCTGCTGCGCGGCGGGCGGCAGCGCGACGCGCTCGACCGGTTCGCCGGGGCCTCGCACGCCGCCGTGCTCACCGACTACCAGCGGGCCTACCAGCGGCACCGGGAGATCAGGACCGAGCTGGCCGAGCTCACCTCGCGGGCCCAGGAGCGCGCCAGGGAAGCCACCGAGCTGCGCCGCGGCCTGGAGGAGATCGAGCGGGTCGAGCCGGCCAGCGGCGAGGACACCGAACTGCTGGCCGAGGAGGAGCGGCTGTCGCACACCGACACGCTGCACGCCGCGGCCACCTCGGCGCACGAGTCGCTGCAGGCCGACCCGTCCACCGCGGGCTACGACGGCGCCGACGCGATCACCCTGCTCGGCACGGCCCGCCAGGCGCTGGAGGCGGCGGCCGAGCACGATCCGGCGCTGGCCGCGCTGGCCGGCCGGCTGTCCGAGGCCGCGTACCTGCTTTCCGACGTGGCCGCCGAGCTCGCGTCCTACGCGCAGGCGGTGGAGGCCGACGCGGACCCGGCCCGGCTGGCCGCGGTCCAGGAGCGCCGGGCCGAGCTGACCCGCCTGATCCGGGTCTACGGCGCGACCGGGGGCGCGGGCCAGGAAGAGGGCCTGGCCGCGGTGCTGGCCTGGGCCAAGCAGGCCGCCGCCCGGGTCGCCGAGCTGGACTCCGACGACGACACGATCGCCGCGCTGGCCGCGCAGGAGGCCGAGCTCGCCGCCATCGTCGCTGACCTGGCCGGGCAGGTCACGCTGGGCCGGGAGCAGGCCGCGGGCAAGTTCGCCGAGCAGGTCACCGGTGAGCTGTCCGCGCTGGCCATGCCGCACGCCCGGCTGGCCGTGGTACTCAGCCCGCTGGACGAGCCAGGTCCGCACGGCGCCGAGGACGTGGAGATCCGGCTGGCCGCCCACCCGGGCGCGCCGGAGCTGCCGCTGAATAAAGGCGCGTCTGGCGGGGAGCTATCCCGGGTGATGCTGGCCATTGAGGTGGTGTTCGCCGGCGCGGACCCGGTGCCGACCTTCATCTTCGACGAGGTCGACGCGGGCGTGGGCGGCAAGGCGGCGGTCGAGATCGGCCGCCGGCTGGCCCGGCTGGCCCGGCTCGCGCAGGTCATCGTGGTCACCCACCTGCCCCAGGTGGCCGCGTTCGCGGACAACCACCTGGTGGTGGAGAAGTCCGGCGACGGCTCGGTCACCAGCAGCGGCGTGACCCGCCTGGACGACCAGGGCCGGGTGCGCGAGCTGTCCCGGATGCTGGCCGGCCTCGAGGACTCCGAGTTCGGCCGGGCGCACGCCCGTGAGCTGCTGGAAGCCGCGGCTGCCGAGCGGTCGGCGGGGCCCGGATGATAACCCGGCCGGGGCCGATGCGGAACCCCCTGCCTCCGCCATCTGGCAATATTGCTTAACGATGACAGCTTCCTTCCGCAAGCTTCCCGGGTTCCGCCGGAACAGGCCCGTCAGCCTGCCCGGCATCTCGGCGACGGCGCGGATGGACAAGCGCACCAAGAACCTCACCAAGCGGCTGCACCCCGGCGACATCGCCGTCATCGACCACACCGACCTGGACCGGGTCAGCGCGGAGGCGCTCATCCTGCACGAGGTCTCCGCGGTGGTCAACGCCGCGGTGAGCATCAGCGGGCGTTACCCGAACATGGGCCCGCAGCTGCTGCTCGAGGCCGGCATCCCGCTCGTCGACGACGTTGGCCCGGACCTGTTCGACCACGTCAGGGACGGCCAGCCGATCCGGCTCGACGGCGGCACGCTGTACGACGGCGAGGAAGTGCTGGCCAAGGGCACCGTGCAGGACGCCGGCTCGGTCCGGTCGGCCATGGCCGCGGCCAAGGCCGGGCTCGCCGACCAGCTCAAGGCGTTCGCCGCGAACACGATCGAGTACATCAGCCGCGATTCCGAGATGCTCATCGAGGGCGGCATCCGGCCGCCGGAGCTGCGCACCGCGATGGAGGGCAGGCACGTCCTGGTCATCGCCCGCGGCTACCGGCACCGCGACGACCTGCTGGCCCTGCGCGCCTACATCCGCGAGTTCAAGCCGGTCATGGTGGCCGTGGACGGCGGCGCGGACGCGCTGCTCGAGGCCGGCTACCGGCCGGACCTGATCGTCGGCGACATGGACTCGGTCTCGGACGAGGCGCTGCGCGGCGGTGCCGAACTGGCCGTGCACGCCTACCCGAACGGCGTCGCCCCGGGGCTGACCCGGGTGCAGGAACTCGGCCTGCCCTCGGTGCTCTGCCCGGCCACCGGCACCAGCGAGGATCTCGCCGTGCTCCTCGCCGATGAGCTTGGCGCCACGCTGATCGTGGCCGTGGGAATGCGCTTCTCCATGGCCGAATTCCTGGAGAAAGGCCGGGCTGGCATGGCCAGTGCGGTGCTGACCCGGATGAAGGTGGGCGACAAGATTGTCGACGCGAAGGGCGTCAGCCGCCTGTACCGGAGCCGGATCTCCAGCTGGGCGCTGCTCACCCTGGTGCTGGCCGCGCTGGTGGCGGTGCTCGCGGCGGCCTCGACGTCCGGGGCGATCAAGGTCCTCATCGGGTTCTTCCTGGCCCAGTGGGACACCTTCACCTACTGGCTGACCGGTCTCTTCTGATGATTGATTTCCGCTATCACCTGGTTTCCCTCGTCGCGGTGTTCCTCGCGCTGGCCGTCGGCATCGTGCTGGGCACCACCGCGCTCAACGGGCCGCTGACTCACGGCCTGCAGCGTGCCGAGGCCAACCTGCGCAACACCGCCGACAACCTGCGGGCGCAGAACAACCTGCAGGCCAGCCGGCTGTCCGGGGACGCCAGCCTGGTCACCGCGGCGGCCCCGCAGCTGCTCGGCGGGCTGCTGCCGGGGGAGCAGGTGGTGCTGGTCACGGCGCCCGGCGCGGACGGCTCCGTGGTGGCCGGGCTGACCACCGCCATCCACCAGGCCGGGGCCACGGTGGCCGGCCAGGTCGGGCTGAACCAGCAGTTCTTCGACACCAGCGCGAACACCGAGAGCAGCCTGACCGCGCTGGCCCAGCAGCTGGCCCCGGCCGGCACGGTGACCACCGCGGGCGCCGCCCAGCAGGGTGGCGACCCGCAGCTGTCCGGCCAGTCCGAGGCCTCCGCGGTGCTCGCCGCGGCGCTGCTGGACCGGGAGCCGGGCACGGTCCCGGCCGCCCAGACCCGGTCCATCCTGGCGGGCTTCGCCCAGCAGGGTTACCTGCAGGCCACCCCGGACACGATCAGCGCGGCCACGATGGCCGTGGTCATCGCCCCCGCCGCGCCGCCCGCATCCGGCGACGGCAACCCGGCCAATACCGCGCTTCTCTCGCTGACCGCGAAGCTGAACGCCGCCGGGCGCGGTACGGTGCTGGCCGGCTCATTCCCGGCCGGATCCGGGCCTGGCAGCGCCATCGACGAGCTGACCAGCGGAGATACAGGAATTCAGGTGTCCAGCGTGGATAACGCCAACTACGAGACCGGGCAGATCATAGTGATCTACGCGCTCAGCGAGCTGCTGGCCGGTCACAAGCCTGCCGCGTACGGCAACAGCGCGGTGCCCAGCCCGCTGCCGGCCCCGTCGCCCAGTACCACCCCGTCGCCGGTCAGCAGCGGCCAGGCCACCGCGAAGCGCAACAAGAAGCACCACGCCGGGGCGGGCAAGCGGCCCGCCGGTCGCCGGTCCCCCGCGCCGCACCGCTCGGCCGCGGCCACCGGGGCGCAGCGGTGAGGCGGGCCCGGACCGCCGCCCCGGCGGTCACCGGGGCCCTGGCCGGCGCGGCCGCGGCCCGCGCGGCCTACGCCGGCCTGCGCCGCCGCGCGCCGGGCGGCACCGAGCGCTGGGCCAGGACCAACCACCGCGGTGAGCCGGTCACCCTGCTCGAGGGCCCCGCCGCGGCCGCGGGCGCGATCGCCGCCGCGCTGGCCGTGCCAGGCCTGCCCGGCCGGACCCGGGCCGCGCTGGCCCTGGCCGCCGCGGGCGCGGCCGGCTTCGGCTGCTACGACGACCTGGCCGGCAGCGGCAAGAGCCGCGGCTTCCGCGGGCACCTGACCGCGCTGGCCCACGGCGAGGTCACCAGCGGGATGGTCAAGCTGGCCGGCATCGGCGCGACCGGCGCCGCGGCCAGCGCGCTGCTCGGCGGCCCGGCCGTGGACAAGGTCATCAACACCGGCCTGGTGGCCGGCAGCGCCAACCTGCTGAACCTGTTCGACCTGCGCCCGGGCCGGGCCAGCAAGGTCACGCTGGCCTGGGCCGCGCTGCTCGCCGCGGGCAGCCCGGCGGCCGGCCGGGCGCGCGGTCAGGCCGCCAGGTCCGCCGCGGCCGCCGCGGCCGGCCCGGCGCTGGCCCTGCTGCCCGAGGACCTCGGCGAACGGGCCATGCTCGGCGATGCGGGCGCGAACGCGCTGGGCGCGCTGCTGGGCGCGGCCGTCGCGGCCGGCCTGCCGCGGTCCGCGCGGCTGGCCGTGCTGGCCGGCGTGGTCGGGCTGACCGCGGCCAGCGAGAAGGTGAGCTTCACCAAGGTCATCGCCCGCACCCCGGCGCTGAACAAGCTGGACATGCTCGGCCGCCGCCCGCCCGCGCCGCCTGCGCCCGCCCCGGCTGAGCCGTCAGCGGCCGGGCCGGCCCTGGCCGGGCCGTCAGCGGCCGAGGCAGCGGCGGTGGCGAACGCGGAAACGGGGCCGATCCCCGCCGTGGAGCCGGCCCGGCCGTCAGCCGTGCCGTGACCGGGCCGGCCGCGCCGGTGACCGAGCCCGGGGGGACGCGGCCTGCGGCCCGGGGTATCGGCGGCGCGGCCGTGCTGATCGGCGGGCTCACCGTGGCGGCCCGGGTCGTCGGCCTGGGCCGCCAGCTGGTGTTCGCGCACACCGTCCAGGCGTTCTGCCTGGGCACCGCGTACACCACCGCCAACCAGGTGCCGAATGTCGTCTACGACATCGTGCTCGGCGGCGCGCTGACCTCGATCATGGTCCCGGTGCTGGCCGGGCCCGCGGAGAAGTCCGTGGCCGACCCGGCCGCCCGGGCCGAGGTCAGCAGGACCAGCTCGGCCCTGCTCTGCTGGACGGTGCTCATCCTGGTGCCGGTCAGCGTGGCGGTCGTCGCGCTGTCCGGGCCGGTCGCCGGGCTGCTGATCCCGGCCCGGGTGCCGGGCTGCTCGCACGCCACCCTGGTCGCGACCGCGTCCCGGATGCTGGCCGTGTTCGCCCCGCAGATCCTGCTCTACGGGCTGGCCGTGGTGCTGTTCGGCATCCTCCAGGCGCACCGCCGGTTCACCGCGCCGGCCGTTGCGCCGGTGCTGTCCAGCATCGTGGTCATCGCCGCCTACCTGGTGTTCGTACCGCTCGGCGAGGACCACGTCCGGTATCTGGCCGGGCTGTCCACCACCGCCGAGCTGACCCTGTCGGTGGGCACAACGGCCGGGGTGGCCGCGCTGGTGGTGACCGCGCTCGGCCCGGTCTGGCGGCTGCGCCTGCGGGTCCGGCCCGCGCTGCGGTTCCCGCCCGGGGTGGCCCGGCGGGCGGTGGCGCTGGCCGCCGCGGGCCTGGCCGCGCTGACCGCGCAGGACATCTCGGTGCTGGTAGTGACCCGGCTGGCCAACGGGCAGGGCGGCAGCGGCGCGGTGGTGCTGTACGGCTACGGCTGGCAGATCTTCACCGCGGCCTACGCAGTGCTGGCGATACCGATCGCGATCAGCGCGTTCCCGGTGCTGTCCGCCCGCCGCGGGCCAGAGTTCGACGGCACGGAGTTCGACGGCACCGCGGCGGGCTCGGCCCGGGCCGTGCTGCTCGCCTCGGGCGCGGGCGCAGCGCTGCTGGCCGGCGCCGCGGTGCCGGTGGCCCGGGTGTTCGCCTCGGCCGTGGGCCAGGTGACCCCGCTGGCCGTGGCACTGGCCGCGTTCGCGCCCGGACTGCTTGGCTACGGCCTGGCCGCCTGCCAGACCCGGGTGCTGCTCGCCGCCGGGCGGAACCGCACCGCGGCGGTGATCATGTCCGCGGGCTGGCTGCTGGTCATCGCCGCCGACGTGGCCGCGGTGCTGCTGGTCCCGGCCCGCTGGGTGGTCCCGGTGCTCGGCGCCGGCAATACGGTGGGCCTGACCGTCGCGGGCCTGGCCGGGCTGATCGCGGTCCGCCGGGCCCGGGGCCCGGCCGCGGTGGCGGGCACCGCCCGGGCCGGGCTGGCCGCGCTGGCCGGCGCGGTGGCCGGGGCCGTGACGGCGGGCGCCGTGTCGGCGGTGGTGCCGGTGTCCGGGGCGCTGCCGAACGTGGCGCTGGCCGCCGCGGCGGCGCTGGTGGCGGTGGCCGGGTTCGCGGCGGTGGCGTTCCTGATCGACCGCGACGACCTGAATGCGGTAGCCGCCCGGCTGCTCCGGCGAGGCCGCCCATGACCCGGCTGCGGATCTGCTACGTACTGGCCACCGCAGCGGCGGGCACCGGCTTCCACGCCGCGATGCTGGCCGAAGGCGCGGACGCCAGCGGCATGAGCGTGGCCGTATTCGGCCCGTCGGCCACGCTCAGCCAGTTCTTCCCCGGCGCCCCGGCCCCGGCGGACCCGGATGAGCCTGATAGCACATGGCCGCGGGACGAAGAGGCGGCTGCGGCTGGGGCTGGGCTGGCGGCCGGGCCGGGCCGCGGGATCAGGTTCGGGACGGTGGAGATCGCGGACCGGCCGCGGCCGGGCCGGGACGCAGGGGCCGTCCGGCGGCTGCGGCGGCTGCTGGCGACCGAGGACCCGCAGGTCGTGCACGCGCACGGGACCCGGGCCGGGGCGTTCGCCGCGCTCGCCCTCGGGCCCCGGGGCCGCGGGCCGGCCGGGCTGGTGCCCGCGCTCGTCGTCACCATGCACAACGCGCCGCCCCGTGGCCTGGCCGCGGGCCTGGTCTACCGCGGCCTGGAGCGGGTGGTGGCCAGGCGGGCCGACGCCGTGCTGTGCGCGTCACCCGACCTGGCCGGCCGGATGCGGCGGCTGGGTGCCGCTGGCGTCGAAAGGGCCGTGGTCCCGGCCCCGGCCGCGGCCCCGCCCACGGCGGCGGACATCGCCCGGGCCAGAGCTGACCTGGCCGCCGGGGACCGGCCCGTGGTGCTGGCCGTTGGCCGGCTGGCCGAGCAGAAAGGGTTCGGTGTGCTGCTGGCCGCGGCCGCAGCCTGGCAGCAGCGCGACCCGCGCCCGCTGGTCGCCATCGCCGGGGACGGCCCGCTCGCGGGCAAGCTGGCCGCGGCCGCCCAGCGCCACGGAGTCGACGTCAGGTTCCTCGGCGCGCGCCGGGACGTCCCCGCGCTGCTGGCCGCCGCCGACCTGGTGGTGGTGCCCAGCCACTGGGAGGCCCGGGCGCTGATCGTCCAGGAGGCGCTGCTGGCCGGGCGGCCGGTAGTGGCCTCCCGGGTCGGCGGGATCCCCGAGCTAACCGGCGACGACGCGGCCCTGCTGGTGCCCGCCGGGGACGCCGGCGCGCTGTCCGCCGCGACGGCGGCCGTGCTGGACGACCCCGCGCTGGCCGCGCGGCTCGCCGCCGCCGCCCGGGCCCGGGGGGCCGGGCTCCCGTCCGCGGCGGATGCCGTGGACGCCGCGCTGGCCGTGTATGAACGGCTGGCGGCCGAACCCCGTCTGCGGGCCTGAATTCGCCTGGCAATCTGCCGTGTGCGCTCAGCGGAGAATGATCACGGATTACGGAATTGCGTGGCCGATCACGCGGGTCCGCTGCAGGCCAGCGGATTTGTGCACCATGCATGCCGGTACTTGCCCCGGCGAAATGCCGGTGTCCGTAGCGGTTTGGTAACAAGAGTGTATTTCCGCAGGGCCGCTGGTTAGTTCTATGCTGGGCGGGCAAGTCCGGAGGCGTTTATCCCCAAGCGGCCTCTTGGGGGGTTAAGGCCAGTGGGAGATCAGAACCACGGCCCGCTGTCGGGCTGGCTAGCTGAGCGCCGGCTGAAAAAGGCCCTGCCCTCTAGCCAGCGAAAACGGCGGACCATGCAGGGCAGGCGACCGGTCGGCGATTCACCGCCGCGGCCGTCCGAGCGCCAGCGCCCCGGCGACCCACTCCCGCCTCCTGATTTCCGCGTGACCCCGCAGATCGGGCCCGCCCCTGACTACCTGCCCACGGCGGCGGGCGAGCCGCCAGAGGCCAGGCAGACCGCGGACAAGAAGGCTGAGGCGGCCCCCGCGGGACCCGGGCACGAGTCGGCGGAAGCGGCATTTTCCCTGGTAGGCGGGGATGACGGGGTCAGTAAGCAGCCATCATGGGAGGCTGAACCTAGGGTGGCCCCGCCCGCTGACGAGGGGGAGCCCTCGGCCGAGCAAGGGGAGTCATTGGCCGATCAGTCGCCGGCCACGGCTGACCAGGCAGCCCGCTCTGGCCCTCCGGCCGCTGCTGCGGCGGCCCCCGTCCCGGCTGCCCAGGCCCCGCCCGCGCCCGATGACGCGGGGGCTGCCGCACCGCCTCAGCCGGTCGAGCCGGGCGGGGAGACGGCGCGGGTTGCGGCCGAGCCGAAGGCAGCGGGTCAGGCAGGCGGTCCAGAGGTTCCGGCCCAGCGGCCCGGGTCCGCCCGAACCGGGGAGAAGGCCGCAGCTGGGGCACCTTCGGCGGAAAGCGGGCCAGTTCAGGTAGCGTCGTCCGGCGAGGGGACATCATCCGCCCAGGAGGCGACGTTGACGGGCCGGGACGCGGAGCCAGGCTCCGGACCGCGGGCGGAGGAGACCGCCGCGGCGGACCGGGACGCGCCCGCGCCGATCCAGCCCGCGCCGATCCAGCCCGCGCCGCCTGCGGCGCTCGCCGCGGCGGACCCGGGCGAGCCCGCGGAACGCACCGACGACGAGCCGGCGGCCAGCGCGGACAGTCCCGCCACCCGGCCCGGGGTTCCCACGCCGCGGCCGGAGATGCGCACCGCCCCGGCCACCGAGCCCAGCCCGCCCGCACCGCGGCCAGAGCAGCCATCCCGTCCCGGCGACGCGGCCCCAGCCGGACCCGATGGCCGGGACGCGGCCGATCGCCCGGACGCGGCCG
>DASVBE010000061.1:0-5730 GCA_036375995.1 Streptosporangiaceae bacterium
GTGGCCCGCGGGGACGCACCGTATCCAATCCTGAATAGTCAGCGAATCGGCGGGACAGCTCCTGGTGTCACTAGCCAACCGTAGAATCGGCCGGTGACTTCCGGGAGCGTGCAGGGGAGCGAGCCGCTGGAGGTGCTCCGGCGGGTTTTCGGCTACGACTCGTTCCGCGGCACGCAGGCCGAGGTCATCGGGCACCTGTGCGACGGCGGCGACGCGGTGGTGCTGATGCCGACCGGCGGCGGCAAGTCACTGTGCTACCAGATCCCGGCGCTGGTCCGGCCGGGCACCGGGGTGGTCATCTCGCCGCTGATCGCGCTCATGCAGGACCAGGTGGATGCGCTGACCGCGCTGGGCATCCGGGCGGGCTTCCTGAACTCCACCCAGGACGCCGCGGCGCGGCGCCGGGTCGAGGCGGACTTCCTGGCTGGCGAGCTCGACCTGCTGTACCTGGCGCCGGAGCGGCTGAACACCGAGTCCGCGGTGCGGCTGCTCGACCGCGGCCGGATTGCGCTGTTCGCGATCGACGAGGCACACTGCGTCTCCCAGTGGGGCCACGACTTCCGGCCGGACTACCTGGAGCTGTCCGGGCTGCACACCCGCTGGCCGCAGGTGCCGCGGATCGCCCTGACCGCCACCGCGACGCGGGCGACCAGGGACGAGATCGTGACCCGGCTTGGCCTGGGCGGCGCGCGGCAGTTCGTGTCCAGCTTCGACCGGCCGAACATCCAGTACCGGATCGAGCCCAAGGCCGAGCCCGCCCGCCAGCTGCTCGGCCTGATCCGCGGCGAGCACGACGGCGACGCGGGCATCGTGTACTGCCTGTCCCGGGCCTCGGTCGAGAAAACCGCCGAGCTGCTGTGCCGCAACGGGCTGACCGCACTGCCGTACCACGCCGGGCTCGACGGGCCCACCCGGGCCGCGAACCAGGCCCGGTTCCTGCGCGAGGACGGCCTGATCATGGTGGCCACGATCGCGTTCGGGATGGGCATCGACAAGCCCGACGTCCGCTTCGTGGCGCACCTGGACCTGCCCAAGTCGGTCGAGGGCTACTACCAGGAGACCGGCCGGGCCGGCCGGGACGGCGAGCCGTCGACCGCCTGGCTGGCCTACGGGCTGCAGGACGTGGTCCTGCAGCGGCGGCTGATCGACGGTTCCGAAGGCGACCTGGCGCACCGCCGCCGGCTGGCCGCGCACCTGGACGCGATGCTCGCGCTGTGCGAGACCGTCGACTGCCGCCGGTCCCAGCTGCTGAACTACTTCGGCGAAACGTCGGGCGCGTGCGGCAACTGCGACACGTGCCTGGCCCCGCCGCAGTCCTGGGACGGCACGATCGCCGCGCAGAAGCTGCTGTCCGCGGTGCTGCGGCTGAAGCGGGAGCGGAACCAGAAGTTCGGCGCCGGGCACATCACCGACATCCTGCTCGGCCGCAAGACGTCCCGGGTGATCGACTTCGACCACGCCTCGCTGACCGTGTTCGGCGTGGGGGAGGAGCTGAGCGAGGCGGAGTGGCGGGGGGTCGTGCGTCAGCTGCTGGCGCGCGGATTGCTGGCCGTCGAGGGGAATTACGGCACGCTGGTGCTGACGCCGGAGAGCGGGGATGTTCTCGGCGGGCGGCGCCAGGTGATGCTGCGCCGCGAGCCGGAGAAGCCGAAGCGGGCCGCTGCCAGGGCGGCCAAGGCCGGCTCGGCGGGGGCGGGCGGCGCGGCCGTGGCGCAGCTGACCGGCGAGGACGAGGCGCTGTTCCAGCGGCTGCGGGCGTGGCGCGCGGCCACCGCGAAGGAACTCGGCCTGCCCGCCTACGTGATCTTCCACGACGCGACGCTGCGGCAGATCGCGACGGCGCGCCCGGGCAGCCTGGCCGGGCTGGCCGGGATCAGCGGGGTGGGGGAGAGCAAGCTGGCCAAGTACGGCCCGGGCGTGCTCGAGGTGCTGGGTAGCGGGGACGGCCCGGGTGGCAGCGCCGGCCGGGCTGGCGGCGGCGCGGGTGAGGCAGGCGACCCGGAGTGGCCGGACGAGCCACCGCCAGACCTGTTCGATTAGCCGGGGCTGGCGCCAGTCAGGACCTCCTCGGCGCGGTGGCAGGCCACCTGACGGCCGGGGCGGATCGCGGTGAGCGCGGGGACCTCGGTGCGGCACCGGTCGACGGCCAGCGGGCAGCGCGGGTGGAACACGCAGCCGGGCGGTGGCTGGGTGGCGTCCGGCGGGTCGCCGGGCAGCACGATCCGCTGCCGCCGCCGGTCCGCGCTGATCTCCGGTACGGCGGACCGGAGCGCCTGGGTGTAGGGGTGCGCGGGGGCGCTGAGCAGCGCCCCGGTCGGGCCGCTTTCCACCACCCGGCCCAGGTACAGCACCGCGGTCTGCTCGCACAGCTGGCTGACCACCGCGAAGTTGTGCGTGATCAGCAGATAGGACAGGCTCCGCCCGGCGCGCAGGCCGGCGATCAGGTCCAGGATCCGGGCCTGGGTGCGCACGTCGAGCGCGCTGGTCGGCTCGTCCAGCACCAGCAGCCGGGGCTGCACCGACAGCGCGCGGGCGATCGCCACCCGCTGCCGCTGCCCGCCGGACAGCTGGTGCGGATACCGGGCGGCCAGCGCGGGGTCGAGGCCGGCCTCGCCGAGCAGCTCGGCGGTTCGCTGGCCGGCCTGGCCGCGGGGCACGATCCGGTGCGCGGCCAGCACCTCGCCGATCGCCGCGCCCACCCGCAACCGCGGGTCGAGGCTGTTGTCCGGGTCCTGGAACACGATCTGCGCGGCCCGCCGGTAGGCCTTGAGCCTCCGGCCGCGCAGCCGCGTCACGTCGGCGCCCTCGAAGCGGACTGTGCCGCCGACGGCGGGCACCAGGTGCAGCACGGCCCGGCCGATCGTGGTCTTGCCGGACCCGCTTTCGCCCACCAGGGCGAGGCCGAACGGGCCGGAGGGGATGGCCAGGGTGACGCCGTTGACCGCGCGCACCGGCCCGAAGCGGACGACCAGGTCCAGGATCTCCAGCAGCGTGGTGGCGGTGCTAGCTGGCTCGCTCGCTCCCGGGCCGCTGGACAGGCGGCGCCTTCCCTCCCCGCGCTGACGTCGCTCCTTCGTCGCGCCGTCAGCGCTCGTCGGTCCAGGCGCCGCCGCGGCCCTCCCGCTCGCTCGCGGGTCGTCGGCGGCGGTCACGGGGGCGCTCCTGAGCCAATTGTGGGGACCGCGGCCAGCAGCTCGGCGGTGTAGCTGTCGGCGGGCGCGGCCAGCACCCGGGCGGCTGGGCCCTGCTCCACGATCTGGCCCGCGCGCATGATCGCCACCCGGTCGCACATCTCCGCGACCACGGCCAGGTCGTGGCTGATGAACAGTATCGACATGCCGTCCCGGTCGCGCAGTTCCCGCAGCAGTTCGAGCACCTGGGCCTGGACCGTGACGTCCAGCGCGCTGGTCGGCTCGTCGGCCAGCAGCACCTCCGCGCGCAGGGCCAGGGCCAGCGCGATCGCCACCCGCTGCAGCTGGCCGCCGGACAGCTGGCTGGGATAGCGGCGCAGCAGGTCCGGGGCCAGCAGCACGCTGCGCATCGCCGCGGCCAGCCGGTCGGCGGCCTCGCCGCCGGCCAGCCCGTGCTGGCGCAGCGCCCGGGCGGCGATATGGCCGACGCGGAACACCGGGTTGAACGCGGTCGCCGGGCTCTGGAAGATCGCCGCGATCCGGCGGCCGCGCAGGTCGCGGTACTGGCCCTGGGACAGCCCGGTCAGCTCCTCGCCGTCCAGCGTGATGCTCCCGGCCACCCGGGCGCCGGCCGTGTGCGCCAGGCCGAGCACGGCCAGCGTGGTCATCGACTTGCCGGACCCGCTCTCCCCGGCCAGCCCGACGATCTCGGCCTGCCCGACCGCCAGGTGATCGATGTCCACCACGGCCCGGTCCCCGAACCGCACCGTCAGCCCGCGCAGCTCCAGCCTCACCGCAGCATCACCCGCCGCGGGTCGAGCTGGTCCCGCAGCCCGTCGCCGAGCAGGTTGAAGCCGAACGCGGTGATCAGGATGGCCAGGCCGGGGAAGGTGACCAGCCACCAGGCGGTGGTGAAGTACGCCTGCCCGGCGGACACCATCAGGCCCCAGTCCGGCGTCGGGTCCTGCGCGCCCAGGCCGAGGAACGACAGCGCCGAGGCGGTCAGGATCACCCCGCCCACGTCCAGCGAGAGCTGCACGATCAGCGGGGTGATGGAGTTGGGCAGGATGTGCCGGAAGATGATCCGGGGCCGGGAGATGCCCAGCGCCCGGCAGGCCTCCACGTACGGGCGCCCGGCCACCGACGCGGCCTGCCCGCGGATCAGCCGGGTGTACCACGGCCACCAGGTGGCCGCGATCGCGATCGTCACCGTGGTCAGGTTGGGCGGCAGCACCGCGGCGAGGACCAGCGCCAGCAGCAGCGCCGGGAAGGCCAGGAAGACGTCGGTGACCCGCATGATCACGTCGTCCAGCCAGCCGCCGAAGTAGCCCGCCACGACGCCCAGCGGGATCCCGACCAGGCCCGCGATCAGCAGCACGAACACCGCGATCAGCGGGGACACCCTGGCGCCGTAGATGACCCGGGAGGCGACGTCCCTGCCGACCTGGTCGGTGCCGAACCAGTGCACGGCGGACGGCGGCCGCAGCACCGCGAACGGGTGGGTGGCCGAGCCCGCGTCGGCCGGGAACGGCGCCAGCAGCGGCGCGAAGAGCGCGACCACGACGATAAGGACCGCGACGGTGCCGCCCGCCAGCAGCAGCGGGTTGCCGCGCAGCAGGCCGGGCTGGCCGGGGGCGCGGCGCCAGCGGGGGGCGGCCGGGCCGCCGCCGGAGCTGGACGGGCCCGGGCCGGACGGGACATCCGGGGTCTCGATCACCGCAGCGCGATCCTCGGGTCAAGGGCCGCCTGCACGAGGTCCGCGACCAGGTTGGCGGCCACGTACAGGATCGCCACGAACAGGGTCACGCCGAGGATCGCCGGGGTGTCGAGCGCGGCGATCGACGCGGACGCGTAGCTGCCGAGCCCCGGCCAGTCGAAGATCGACTCGACCAGGAACGTGTTCACCAGCGAGTAACCGAAGACCAGGGCCAGCGTGGCGGCGACCGGGTTCCAGGCCAGCTTCATCAGGTAGCGGGCGAAGATGGTCCGCTCCGGCAGGCCCAGCGACCGGGCCATCTGGACGTGCGTCCCGCCCGCGTCGTCCAGGACCTGGGCCCGGACGATCCGGGCGATCAGCCCGGCCGGGTAGGCGGCCACCACCAGCGTGGGCAGCACCAGGTGGGTCAGCGTGCTGCCGAGCATCGGCCAGTTGCCGGTGAGCAGGGCGTCGAGCACCCCGAACCCGGTGCGGTGCGCCAGCGGCCGGGTGAGCAGCAGGTTCGGGGAGTACTCGCCGGCCACCGGCAGCAGGTGCAGCCGGTCGGCGAAGACCAGCTGGAAGATCAGCGCCATCCAGAACACCGGCATCGACACGCCGAGGATCGCCCCGGCCCGGACCACCTGGTCCGCTGCCCGGCCCGGCCGCATCGCGGACCACAGCCCGGCCGGCACGCCGACCAGGACCGCGATCACCAGTGCCACGATGACCAGCTCGAGCGTGGCGGGTGCGGCAGCGCCCAGGTCGGACAGCACCGTCTGGTGGGTGTGGATGGACACCCCCCAGTCGCCGGACAGGAGGCCGCCGAAGTAGCTCACCAGCTGGACCGGCAGCGGCCGGTCCAGGCCGAGGAACCGGCGCGCGCTGGCCACCTGGGCCGCG
>DASVBE010000073.1:0-16005 GCA_036375995.1 Streptosporangiaceae bacterium
ATCGGGCACGGCTTCGTGGTCGGCTCGCCGTGGAACTTCGCGGCCCGCAGCAGGTAGGGGTGGGCATCGCAGACGTCAGTCGTGGTCATCCGGCCCGCGAACACGGAGGCGAGCGTCGCCCGCCGCGCGAGTCCGTAGTCCACGACTGATCGCCTCATGAGCGACAGGGTACGACGGAACGGCGCTGGCGCCGAGCCCCGGTCTTCATCAGAACTTGCGTGATAGCTCCAGCCGACATATCTTCGTGATGTATCGGCCCGATACATCGGAGTGAGACACAGCACTCCGGGCGATCGGCACGAGGAGGTGCGGCGGGCATGGCCAGCCAGCGTTCTGGCGTTCTCGAGCTTGCCGTCCTCGGACTGCTGCACGAGACCCCCATGCACGGTTACGAGCTGCGCAAGCGGCTCAACGCAGTGCTCGGCGCGTTCCGCGCCTTCGGCTACGGATCGCTGTACCCGTGCCTGAAGGAGCTGCTGGCGCAGGGCATGATCGCGGAGGAAGAGGCGCCCCCGGTCACCCCGATGCCGCTGTCCGGCCGCCGGTCCAAGATCGTCTACCGGCTGACCGCGGACGGCAAGGAGCGGCTGCAGGACCTGCTCTCCCAGGCCGGCCCGGCGGCCTGGGAGGACGACGGCTTCGGCGTGCACTTCGCGTTCTTCGGCCAGACCCGGGCCGACATCCGGCTGCGGATCCTGGAAGGCCGCCGGTCCCGTCTCGAGGAGCGGCTCGAAGGCGTCCGGGCCGGGCTGACCAGGACCCGGGAGCGGGTCGACCGCTACACCCTCGAGCTACAGCGGCACGGGCTGGAGTCAGTCGAGCGGGAAGTCCGCTGGCTGAACGAGCTCATCGCCTCGGAACGGCAGTCGGACGCGGGCCCGGGGAGCCCCCCAGCGGGCCATCGAGATGACGGCCAGGCGGGCTCGGCTGGCTGATCCGCCAGCGGCACCGTCAGGCACTGAGATAAGGAGCACAACCTCATGGGTTCGGTACGGGTAGCCATTGTCGGCGTGGGCAACTGCGCGAGCTCCCTGGTCCAGGGCGTCGAGTACTACAAGGGCGCTGACCCGGCCTCCCGGGTGCCCGGCCTCATGCACGTGCGCTTCGGCGACTACCACGTGGGCGACATCGAGTTCGTCGCCGCCTTCGACGTGGACGCCAAGAAGGTCGGCCGCGACCTGGCCGAGGCCATCGTGGCCAGCGAGAACAACACCATCAAGATCTGCGACGTACCGCCGTCCGGGGTCACGGTGCAGCGCGGGCCGACGTTCGACGGCCTCGGCGAGTACTACCGGGAGATCATCACCGAGTCCGACGAGCAGCCGGTGGACGTGGCCGCCGCGCTCCGCGAGAGCGGCGCGGACGTGCTGGTCTCGTACCTGCCGGTGGGCTCCGAGCAGGCCGACAAGTACTACGCGCAGTGCGCGATCGACGCGGGCGTGGCCTTCGTCAACGCGCTGCCGGTGTTCATCGCCTCCGACCCGGAGTGGGCCCGCAAGTTCACCGAGGCGGGCGTGCCGATCATCGGCGACGACATCAAGTCGCAGGTGGGCGCCACGATCACGCACCGGGTGATGGCCAAGCTGTTCGAGGACCGCGGGGTCGAGCTGCTGCGGACCTACCAGCTGAACTTCGGCGGCAACATGGACTTCATGAACATGCTGGAGCGCAGCCGGCTGGTGTCCAAGAAGATCTCCAAGACCCAGTCGGTCACCTCCCAGATCCCGCACGAGATGGAGCGGGCCTCGGTGCACATCGGCCCGTCCGACCACGTGCCGTGGCTGGATGACCGCAAGTGGGCCTATGTCCGGCTCGAGGGCCGGTCGTTCGGCGACACGCCGCTCAACCTCGAGTACAAGCTCGAGGTCTGGGACTCGCCGAACTCGGCCGGTGTGATCATCGACGCGATCCGCGCGGCCAAGATCGCCAAGGACCGCGGCATTGGCGGGCCGGTCCTGTCGGCCGCCTCGTACTTCATGAAGTCGCCGCCCGAGCAGTACAGCGACGACCAGGCCAGGGACGCGGTGGAGAAGTTCATCCGCGGCGAGGTGGAGCGCTGACGCGCCGCACCGCCTGAGCGACAGCGCAGGGGCCGGGGCCGCCGGGGAGGCGGGCCCGGCCCCTGCCGTTCCCGGCGCAGCCGGCCCGGCCGCCTGAGCGGCCCGGCCGCCTAAGCTAACTGCGTGACCCCTCCGCGCGGCCGCGGCCGGTCCTCGTTTGCCGGGGACCTGCGCACGGTGCTGGCCGAGCCGGACTTCAGGAAGCTGTTCGCGACCCGGCTGATCTCGCAGACCGGCGACGGGGTGTTCAACGCCGGGCTGGCCGCCTACGTGTTCTTCTCCGCGCAGATCTTCCCCGACCCGCTGGCCGCCGCCGAGGCGTTCGCCGTGCTGTACCTGCCCTACTCGCTGGCCGGGCCGTTCGCCGGGGTGTTCATCGACCGCTGGCAGCGGCGGCAGATCCTGGTCTGGTCGGCGGTGATCCGGGCCGGGTTCGTGGCCGCGGCGGCGTTCTTCATCGCCTCGGGCACGCTGGGGCTGCCGCTGTACCTCGCCGCGCTGGCCGTGCTCGGGGTGAACCGGTTCTTCCTGTCCGCGCTGTCCGCCGCGCTGCCCCGGGTAGTCGCCGACGACAAGCTCGTGATGGCCAACTCGGTCGCGCCGACCTCGGGCACGGTCGTGGCCTTCGCGGGCGGGCTGATCGGCCTGGGCGTGCACCGGCTGACCGGCGGCGGTCCCGGCGGGTCGGCGGCGGTGATGGCCGCGGCCGGGGCCTGCTACCTGGTCGCCGGGCTGGCCGCCCTGCGGATGGCCCGCGGCCTGCTCGGTCCGGACGCGGGCACCGCTGGGCGCGGGCCGCTGCGCGGCGAGCTGCGGGCCGTGCTGGACGGGCTGGTGGCCGGGGTGCGGCACGTGACGGCCCGGCGGCAGGCCGCGGCGGCACTGCTGGCCACCAGCAGCCACCGCTTCCTGTACGGGATCCTGCTGCTGATGTCGATCCTGCTGTACCGGAACTACTTCTACCCGGGCCGCGGCGGCTCGGCGGCGCTCAGCCACTTCTCCCTGCTGGTGATCACCTCGGCGGCCGGCTACGGGCTGGCCGCGCTGGTCACGCCCGCGGCCACCCGGCGGCTGCCCAAGCCGGCCTGGATCGCTGTCCTGCTGGCCGCCAGCGGGGTGTGCACCGGGGTGCTGGGCGCGACCTTCCGGCAGGTGCCGTTCCTGGTCATCGGGTTCGTGCTGGGCCTGGCCGCGCAGGGCGTGGCCATCTGCACCTCGACGATCCTGCAGCAGCGGGTGGACGACGACTTCCGCGGCCGGGTGTTCTCCATCAACGACATGCTCTACAACGCCGCGTTCGTGCTCGGGGCGGCGGTCAGCGCGCCGTTCATGCCGGACAACGGGTTCTCCTACCCGATGCTCATCGTGGTGGCCGTGGGCTACATGCTGGCCGCGGGCGGCTACCTGCTGCTGAACGGTCAGCTGCGGGAGCCGTCGCCGGCCTCCGGGGGAGCTCCGCCGCCGGATTCCGGCGGGCCGTCCCCGGGCTCCGCCGCGGGCGCCGAGCGCCCGGCCCAGCGCAGCAGCTCCTGAGTGGCCTGCTCGGCGCCCAGCGGGCCGCGCTCGATACGCAGGTTGAGCAGGAAATCGCGGGCCTGGCCGACCTGCGGGCCGGGGCCGATGCGGAGGATCCGCATGATCTCGTTGCCGTCCAGGTCGGGGCGCAGCCTGGCCAGCTCCTCTTCCTCGGCCAGCACCGCGATGCGCCGTTCCAGGTCATCGTAGGTCCGGGCGAGCCGCTGGGCCTTGGCCTTGTTCCTGGTGGTGCAGTCGGCCCGGGTCAGCGCGTGCAGCCGGGTGAGCAGCGGGCCCGCGTCGGCCACGTAGCGGCGCACCGCCGAGTCGGTCCACTCGCCGGTGCCGTAGCCGTGGAACCGCAGGTGCAGCTCGATCAGCTTGGACACGTCGGCCACCACCGCGCCGGGGAACCGCAGCGCGGTCAGCCGGGCCTTGGCCATCCGGGCCCCGATCACCTCGTGATGATGGAAGGCCACCCGGCCGCCGGGCAGCAGCGAGCGGGTCTTCGGCTTGCCGATGTCGTGCAGCAGCGCGGCCAGCCGCAGCACCAGGTCCTGCTCCAGGCCGTACCGCGCCTCGAGGCCGATGGCCTGGTCGAGCACGGTCAGCGAGTGCTGATAGACGTCCTTGTGCCGGTAGTGCTCGTCGGCCTCGAGCTGCAGCCGGGGCACCTCCGGCAGCACGTGCTCGGCCACGCCGGTCTCGGTGAGCAGCGCGATGCCCCGGACAGGATCGGCGGCCAGCATCAGCTTGGTCAGCTCGGCGGAGATCCGCTCGGCGGAGACGATGTCCAGCCGCGGCGCGAACTCGGTCATCGCCGCGGCCAGGTCCGGCGCCACGACGCAGCCCAGCTGGGCGGCGAACCGGGCGGCACGCAGCGTGCGCAGCGGGTCGTCGCTGAGCGACTCGCTGGGCCGGCCCGGCGTGCGCAGCACCTTGTCCCGCAGGTCGTCGAGGCCGCCGAAGAGGTCGACGACCTCGAAGGAGGGCAGCCGGGCGGCCATCGCGTTGATCGTGAAGTCGCGCCGGGCCAGGTCGCCTTCCAGGGTCCGGCCGAAGCGCACCTCGGGCTTGCGGGACCCGGGGTCGTACGCCTCGCTGCGGTAGGTGGTGATCTCGATGGTGTCCTGGCCCTTGCGCAGCCCGACCGTGCCAAAGGCGACCCCGGCCGGCCAGGTGCTGTCCGCCCAGTCCTGCGTGATCTCCAGCACCCGCTCGGGCCGCGCGTCCGTGGTCAGGTCCAGGTCGGCGGAGCGGCGCTGGAGGAAGACGTCGCGCACCGACCCGCCGACGATGGCGAGCTGATGTCCGTGGCGGGCAAAGATCTCGCCCAGGCCGGCGGCGACCGGCCAGGCGGAAGCCAGCAGCCGCGCGGCAGCTGCGCGCTCCTGCGGCCCCAGGGGAGGCGTGGAATCCGGCACGGGCACTGAGGGTAAGTGTTACGCATAGTCTGGGGAAACCCGGGAGCCGGGAGGAACCCCGTGACCGACACACTCAGCGTACGGTGCTGGCCGCTGACCGCGGCATGGCGGCAATAGCATTTCCGCCATGCCCCGTCCGCCTGACCACCCACCGTGCCCGGCCAGCCGGCCCTGGGCCCGGCGGCTCCGGTCCTGGCAGCACAGGGGCCGGGCGCTGGCCGCGCTGGCCGGCCTGTGCGCGCTGGCGGCGGCCGTGGCCGGCGGCGGGCCGGCCGCGGCGGGGGTAGCCGGGGCAGCCGGGGCCGCGGGCCAGTCGGCGGGCAGCGCGCTGCCGGTGTCGCTGACCATCCTGAACGTCAGCCCTGACTACCTGACCGCGAAGCAGCCGGTGGTGGTCAGCGGGACCGTGACGAACACCTCGGGCCGCCCGCTGACCGGGCTCAAAGTGCAGCTGCGCTCTTCGCATTCGGCGCTGACCAGCCGCGACGCGCTCCAGGTGTACGCCGACAGCACGACCGTGGCGGACTCCCCCGTGGCCGGCACGGCGGTGCCGCTGATCGCCACGCTGGCCCCGAAGGCCACCGCGACCTTCTCGATCAAGCTCACGCCGGCGCAGGCCGGGCTGACCTCGTTCGGGGTCTACCCGCTGGCCGCCGAGGTGGTCGGCCAGGACGGCACCGCGCTGATCGCGGAGCGGACCTTCCTGCCCTACTGGCCCGGCAAAGCCAGGCAGAACCCGGAGCGCCAGGACATCTCCTGGATCTGGCCGCTGATCGGCCGCCCGGACCGGTCGGCCTGCGGCGGCCTGCTGACCAACCGGCTGGCGGCCAGCCTGACCCCCCGTGGGCGGCTCGGCGGGCTGCTCGCGGCGGGCCGGGACTACGCTGCCCGTACCCATCTGACCTGGGCGGTCGACCCGGAGCTGCTGTCCAGCGCGGCGCTCATGACCAAGCCGTACAAGACCGGCGGGACGCCAGCGTGCGGCGGCCGCAGCAGCCGGCCCGCCAGCCAGGCCGCGGCGGCCTGGCTGGCCGAGGTCCGGTCGGCGCTGACCAGCGACCCGGGCCTGCTGACGCCGTACGCCGACGTGGACGCCGCCGCGCTGATCCACCGGGGCCTGAACGCCGACCTGGCCACGGCGATCAGCCTCGGCCGGGCCTCAGCCGGGCAGGCGCTGGCCCCCGGCCAGGCGTCCGGCTCCGGCTCCGCGGTCACCGACAGCACGGCGGACGAGCCGGGGAGCGGCCCGGCCATCCCCGGCGGCGGCCGGCTGGACAGCAGCCTGGCCTGGCCGGCCGGCGGGATCGCCAGCTTCAGCGTGATCTCCGCGCTGGCCGTCAACGGCATCCGCACGGTCGTGCTGAACAGCTCGGTGATGGCCAGCGCGGTGAACTACACCCCGAGCGCGGTCAGCTCGACGCCGTCCGGGGTGGGCCCGCGGATGCGCGTGCTGATCTCCGACAGCACGATCTCGCAGATCCTCGGCAAGGCCAACGTGGCCAGCACGTCGGCGGGCGCGGCGTTCTCGGTGCGGCAGCGGGTGCTGGCCGAGACCGCGATGATCGCCGCCGAGCAGCCGGACCTGGCCCGGTCGCTGGTGATCGCCCCGCCGCGGCGCTGGGACCCGCCGCCGCAGCTGGCCGCCGACCTGCTGGCCAGTACGTCGAGCGCGCCCTGGCTGCGGCCGGTCAGCCTGGCCAAACTGGCCGCGACGGCCCCGAACGCCGGCCAGGTGACCCGGCACCTGCGGCAGGTGACCAGCCGGGACGAGCTGCCGCGGGAGCTGCTGCGGCAGGTCAGGCAGCTCGGCACGCAGGCCGCCCTGCTGCAGAGCATCCTGGTGCGGAAGAACCCGGACCTGGTCGCCGCGGCGCTGGGCACCGAGTCGTCGGCGTGGCGGGGCGGCGGCCGGCGGGCCGCCACCGCGGCCAGCCTGGTCCGCCAGGTGTCCAGCTACATCTCCAGCCAGCTGCGGGCGGTGCAGGTCATCGGCCCGCTGCGGGTCACGCTCGGCGGCCTGTCCGGCACGCTGCCGGTGTCCATCTCCAACCGGCTGCCGGTCCCGGTCCGGGTGCAGCTGGTGGTGGGCTTGCCGTCCCGCGGCCGGATCGACGTGAAGCTGCCGTCCCGTGACGTCACCGTGGCCGCGCACACCGAGCAGACGCTCAAGCTCCGGGTCCGGGCCGCCGCGGTGGGGTCCACCACGATCCAGCTGTCGCTGACCGCACCGGGCGGGGCCCCGCTGCCCGCCGCCGAGGTGACGCTGACCGTCCAGTCGACGCATTTCGGCACGCTGGCGCTGTACATCATCGGGATCGCGCTGGCCGTGTTCCTGCTGGCCTCGGTCCGCCGGGCGCTGCGCCGGGGCCGCGGCGACCAGTCCGCCACGGCGGGTGGCAGCGCCCCGGATGGGCCCGCAGAACCCGGTGGAGCCGATAACGTCGGAGCCAACCGCAGTGACGATCCCTCAGCGGAGGACCCGGATGAGTACGCCAGCGCCCCCGGCCGGACCGACGGCGGCTGACGGCAGGCGCTGGGTGAGCAGCGCACCGGGCCACTACCCGGCGCCGGAAAGCGACCAGGCGGACTCCGCCTGGCCCGGGGAGTTCCCTGGCCCCGGCGGTCCCGCGGAAGGCCTGGACCGCGGCGCGACGGGCGGGCCGGGTGAACCCGCGCCCCCCTCCAGCGGTACGGCCACCGGGGCGGACAGCCTGGTCCGGTCCAGCGGGGTCATGGCCGTCGGCACGCTGGCCTCGCGGATCACCGGCTTCCTGCGGACCGCGGTGTTCGGCTACGCGCTGGGCACCAGCATCCTGGCCGACGCCTACAACAACGCCAACACGCTGCCGAACACGGTCTACAACCTGGCCCTGGGCGGCATCCTGACCAGCGTCGTGGTGCCGCTGCTGGTCGCCGCGGCGAAGCGGGACAGCGACCGGGGCGAGGGCTACGACCAGCGGATCTTCACGCTGGTGGCGCTGGCCCTGGGCGGCGTCACGGTGGTCGCCACGCTGCTCGCGGGCCCGCTGGTCACTCTGTACGCGGCGTCGGTGCACGGCAGCGAGCACACGGTGATGGTGGTGTTCGCCTACTTCTTCATCCCGCAGATCTTCTTCTACGGGATGAGCTCGCTGGCCGGCGCGATCCTCAACGCGCGCGGCAGCTTCGCCGCCCCGATGTGGACCCCGGTGCTCAACAACCTGGTGGTGATCGGCGTCGGCGCACTGTTCATGCTGACCGCCGGGCTGAACCTGAACACCGCCACGATCTCCCCCGCTGAGGTCCAGATCCTGGGCATCGGCACGACGCTGGGCATCATCGTGCAGACCGCGGCACTGATCCCGTCGCTGCGGCGGGTGGGGTTCCGCTGGCGGCCGCGGTTCGACTTCCGCCGGTCCGAGCTGACCGAGATCCGCCGGATGGCCGGCTGGATGTTCGGCTACATCGCCACCACCCAGGTGGCGTTCCTGATCACCTCGCGGGTGGCCAACGAGGCCGCGGTGCGCGCCCACCACGTCAACGGGTCCGGCTTCACCGACTACAGCTACGCCTGGCAGCTGTTCCAGATGCCGTACGCGATCGTCGGGATCTCGGTCATCACCGCGCTGCTGCCGCGGATGAGCGCGCACGCCGCGGACCGGCAGTACGGCCTGGTCAGGGACGACTTCTCGACCGGGGTCCGGCTGTCGTCGGTGATCGTGGCGCCCGCGGCGCTGATCCTCGCGGTGCTCGGCCCGCAGCTGGCCGAGGTCCTGCTCGGCTACGGCAGCACGTCGTTCACGGACGCCAAGGTGCTCGGCGAGGTGTTCGCCGTGTTCTCCCTGGGCCTGGTCCCCTACATGCTGTTCCAGCTCCTGCTGCGGGTGTTCTACGCACTGCACGACAGCCGGACCCCGGCCCTGATCGGCGTTGTGACCATGGCCGTGAACATCGCGGCGAACCTGCTGGCGCTGGCGATCCTGCCGCCGTCCAAGGTGGTGGCCGGGCTGGGCGCCGGGTTCGGCCTGGCGAACCTGGTCGGCACGGTCGCGGCGTGGGCCATCGTGGCCCGGCGCACCGGCGGCCTGGACGGGCGCCGGATCGGCGCCATGCTGGTGAAGCTGCACCTGGCCGCGATCCCGGCGGTGCTGTTCTGCCTGGCGTGGATCATCATGATCAGCGTGCTGATCCCGGAGGGCACGCTGGCGGCGCTGATCCAGGCCTCGGTGGCGAGCATCGGCGCGCTGCTGCTGTACGTCATGTTCGCCCGGGCCCTGGGGGTTACCGAGCTGACCGAGCTGACGTCGTCGGTGACCCGCCGGCTGCGCCGCTGACGGCCGGCCAGCTGACTCCGGGAGGTAACGGTTTGCGTTGGTAGCGTGCGCAGGCCGCCCGGAGCGCCCTCGCCCCTTAGCATGTTGTCCAGCGTCGTGATTTTCCCGCTCAGCCGACCGGCAGATGGCTTGGAAGGGGGTCGAGGGCCTAGCCCGCTCTTGATGTGGCGATATGAGCACGTTCATTTCTGAGCCGGGTACCCGGCTCGGCGGCCGCTACCGCCTTGTAGACCGCACTGCCGCCGCGGGCGGCTGGGCTGCGTGGAAAGCCATTGACGAAATCCTGGCCAGGCCGGTCACCGTCGTTACCTTCGAGCCGGGGTTCCCCCGTGTTCGCGAGACCGTTACGGCCGCCCGCGCGGCCGGCCGGCTGACCGACGCCCGGCTGACCCAGGTCTTCGACGTCGAGGACGACTGGGACCACGCCTACATCGTGATGGAGTGGGCGGCCGGCGACTCGCTGGACGACCTGCTCGCCGCCGGGCCGATCGACCCGGGCCGCGGGGCGCAGATCGTCGCCGAGGCCGCCGCGGCGCTGTCGGTCGCGCACGCCGCCGGGCTCGCGCACCTGTGCCTGCAGCCCGGGTCGCTGCGGTGGACCCCGAACAGCGGCGTGAAGATCGTCGGCCTGGGCGTGGACGCCGCGCTGACCGGGATCACCTCCGAGGACCCGGCGGCGGACGACACCCGCGGCCTGGCCAGCCTGCTGTACGCGGCGCTGACCGGGCACTGGCCCGGCCCGGACTGCCCGTCCCTGCCGCCCGCGCCGTCCGCCGACGGGCGGGCCCGGCGGCCCCGGCAGATCACCGCGGGCGTCCCTGCGCTGCTCGACGACATCACCTGCCGGGCCCTGTTCCAGCACGGCCGGCGCGGGGCGTCCGCGCTGAGCACGCCCGGCGAGCTGGCCGAGGAGCTGACCGCGGCGATCCCGCCGGCCCCGCCGCCGGAGGCCGCGCCGCCGCAGCCGACCCGCGGCTACCCGGCCGGTGCCTACCCGGCCAGCGGTTACCCAGCCAGCGGTTACCCGGCGAGCACCGTGCCCGGCCGCACCGGCTACGAGCCGCCCAGCCCGCCGCCCGACGGCTGGGACACCCGGCCGCCAGGCCCGCGTCGCGGCCGCCAGCGGCCCTCGCGCAACCTCATCGCGATCGCGACGGTGCTGGTGTTCGTGGTGATCGCGGCGATCACCATCGGGGCGATGACCCTGCACGGGTCCCGCTCGAGCGGCCAGCTGCCCAGCTCGGTGCAGTCGCCGTCCAGCCCGTCCACCCAGGCCGCCCAGGTGCTGAAGCCGATCGGCGCGCAGGGCGTGTCGGAGCCGAGCACCAAGGCCGCGCTGGCCATCGACGGCAGCCCGGCGACCGCCTGGTCCACCCAGTACTACCTGGGAAACCCCAAGTTCGGCGGGCTGAAGAACGGGTCCGGCCTGCTGCTGGACATGGGCAAGACGGTCAAGCTGAGCTCGGTCACGGTCACCTTCGGGTCGACCCCCGGCGCCAACGTGTCGATCATGATAGGCAACGACGGCAGCGCCGACCCTGGCTCAGTGACCTCGTTCGCCACGGTCGCCCAGCAGGACGGGGTCCCCGGCGGCACCACGACCTTTGACGCGCACTCCAGCGCCAGCGGCCGGTATGTGCTGATCTGGTTCACCAAGCTGCCCCCGAAGGCCAACGGCGGCCCGTCCGGCAGCTTCGGCGCCTCGATCTTCAACATCATCGTGAAGGGCTCCAGCTGACCGGAGCCCCCACCCGGGCAGCGGCGGCTCCCGGGGCGACCGGTCAGATTCCGCCCGGCCAGTGCGGGCAGCGCGGACAGGAGGACGGCAACGGAACCGCAGGAGGCGGGCGGCACCCGGACGGGCCGCCCCGGGCCGGATGTCCCCGGCCCGGAGGGGCACGGCCCGCCCGGCGCCGGAACCGGCCAGGAGCCGCCTGACGACGAGTTGCTCCGCCGGCATATCGCCGGTGACGCCGACGCGTTCAGCGAGCTGTTCCGGCGGCACAGGGACCGGCTGTGGGCGGTGGCGATCCGGACCCTGGCCGACCCTGAGGAAGCGGCCGACGCCGTCCAGGACGCGATGATCTCGGCCTTCCGGCGGGCGTCCAGCTTCCGTGGCGACTCGGCGGTGACCACCTGGCTGCACCGCATCGTGGTGAACGCCTGCCTGGACCGGATGCGCCGCCGGGCGGTCCGGCCGACCGCCAGCACCGGCGGCGAGCAGGTCCTGGACTCCCTGGCGCTGGGCCACGCGGTGCCCGACCCCTCCGCGGCCAGCGACACCGCGCTGGACGTCCAGGCCGCGCTGCGCACCCTGCCCGCCGACCAGCAGGCCGCGCTGGTCCTGGTGGACATGCTCGGCTACCCGGTCGCGGACGCCGCCGAGGTGCTCGGCATCTCGCCGGGCACGGTGAAAAGCCGCTGCGCCCGGGCCCGGGCCAAGATGGCTCCCCAGCTGGCGCACTTGCGCCGCGCCGCGGGGCAAACCGGGCCGGCCCGGAACCAAACCGCCGCCGGGAACGTCTCACCTGCGCAGGAAGGGGGTGACAGTCCGCCATGACCCGGCACATCCGGGCCGACAAGCTGGCCCGTTACCGGGCCGGGGAGCTGGGCACGAGAGAATCGGCCCGGGTCCGCGCGCACCTTGACGGCTGCGCCCGCTGCACCGCCGCGGCCGACGATCTGGCCGCGGTCAGCACCCTTCTGGCCAGCGTGCCCGCGCCGCCGATGCCCGACGACATCACCGCCAGGATCGAGGCGGCACTGGCCGCGGAGGCGGCCAGCCGGGCCGCGTCACCGGCGGCCCCCGCGGCCCGTGGCCCGGTCCCCGCAGCACCGGGGCGGGACGGCGGGGGGAGGCGCGCGGCGGCGCGTAATCCTAAAATCTGGTCTGCAGGCTGGCTGCGGTCGCCGCTGACGCTGCGGGTCGCGGCGGGCGCGGCGGTCGCCGTTGTCGTTCTCGGCGGCGGGTTCGCGGCGATCCGGCTGGCCGGCTCGTCAGGGACGTCGGGCTCGTCGTCGTCGGCGGGCAGCAGCACCTCGTCGGGCAGCGGTGCGTCGGGCTCCGAGGCACAGCGCAGCCAGGCGGCGGCCGCGCCCGCGATCGTGCCGGCGCCGACGCTCACCTACCAGGCGGGCGGGCAGTCGAGGCCGTTCACCGTGCTGACCTCGTCCGCCGATCTCGGGCCGGGGAACCTGGGCCGTGAGATCGGCCGACTGGTTCCGGGCGGCGAAAGCAGGCCGGCGAGCGCGAGCCCGAGCGCGAGCCCGGGGCCGACGGCGGGCGGCGCTGGGCGGCCGGGCGGGATTCCTGGTTTCGCTCCGGCGGCGCTCGAGGCGTGCGTGACGCGTGTGGCGGACGGCGGTCAGGTGCGGCTGGTGACGATCAGCCGCTACCAGGGCCAGCGGGCGGCGGTCATCGTGGTGTCGCCGGCGGGCGGCGGGCCGGCCCGGATCTGGGTGGTGGGTACGGGGTGCTCGGCCACGTCGTCCGACGTGATTACCCAGATGGCGCTGCCGGGATCCGGCTGAGGCGCGGCGGGTGCGGCGGCGCCGGCTGGGCCTGCGCCGGACGGGAATCTCCGGGCCCTAGGATCGGTTGACGCCGGTGCAACGAGAGAAGGGCAAGCAGTCGTGACCGAGGTTCGGGACGTCATCATCATCGGGTCAGGGCCGGCCGGGTACACCGCGGCGCTGTACGCCGCCCGTGCGCGGCTGAACCCGCTGGTGTTCGAGGGGTCCGTCACCTCCGGCGGGGCCCTGATGAACACCACCGACGTGGAGAACTTCCCCGGTTTCCCTGACGGGGTGCTGGGCCCGGACCTGATGGACTCACTGCGGAAGCAGGCTGAGCGGTTCGGTGCGGAGCTGGTGACGGACGACGTCACTGAGGTTGACCTTTCGGCGTCGCCGAAGGTGGTGAAGGCCGGGAGCGACACGTTCCTGGCCCGGTCAGTGATCATCGCAACCGGGTCAAGCTACCGCGAACTAGGCATTCCTGGGGAAAAGCGGCTTTCCGGTCATGGGGTGTCGTGGTGCGCGACGTGTGACGGATTCTTCTTCCGTGACCAGGACATCGCGGTTGTGGGTGGCGGTGACTCGGCGCTGGAGGAGGCGACGTTCCTGACCCGGTTCGCCCGGTCGGTGACCGTCGTCCACCGGCGGAACGCTCTGCGGGCGTCGGCGATCATGCAGGACCGGGCGCGGTCCAATCCGAAGATCAGGTTCGCGTGGGACAGCGTGGTGACCGAGGTCGTCGGTGAGGACCGGGTGGCCGGGGTCAAGCTGCAGAACACCAAGACCGGCGAGGAGTCGTTCCTCGAGGTCAGCGGGATCTTCGTGGCGATCGGGCACGATCCGCGGAGCGAGCTGTTCACCGGGCAGCTGGAGCTGGACGAGGAGGGTTACCTCATCGTCGACCAGCCGTCGACCAGGACCAAGATCCCGGGTGTGTTCGCCGCGGGTGACGTGGTGGACCACACCTACCGGCAGGCCGTGACCGCGGCGGGGAGCGGCTGTTCGGCCGCTCTGGATGCCGAGCGGTGGCTGGCGGACCAGGACGACCAGGAGAGCTGACTTCCGGGTCCTGGGACTGCCGGGACTGCCGGGCCGCACCAAAGTGACGAGACGCGAAAGGAAGGGTCCTCAATGGGGGCTACGAAGAAGGTAACGGACGACAGCTTCGAGGCCGATGTTCTGAAGAACGAGAAGCCGGTCGTCGTGGACTACTGGGCCGAGTGGTGCGGTCCGTGCCGGCAGGTGGCCCCGGTGCTCGAGGAGATCGCCGCGGAGCACGCCGACAAGATCGACATCGTGAAGCTGAACGTGGACGAGAATCCCAAGGTGGCGATGAAGTACGGGATCATGAACATCCCGACGCTGGGTGTGTTCTCCGGTGGCGCGGTCGTCAAGGAGATCGTGGGTGCCCGGCCGAAGTCCGCGCTGCTGCGGGAGCTGGCCGAGTTCATCTGACCTGGGCTTATGGTGACCGGGCTGGCGCCCGGGCGGCCCGGGCGCCAGCGCGGGCAGCGAACGAGGGCCCTGGGCGGCGAGAGCCGGCCAGGGCCTTTTGCTGTGCCGCCGGGCATCGTCTGCCAGGTCAGCGGTGACCGGAGTCAGACTCAGGATTTTTAGGGATACGGATGGTTGCGCGCGGGTCGCGCTGTTGGCGCGCACGGGTCGCGGGGGGCGGGCCGCCGAGGCCGGCCGGCCGGCGGGTCGGCGGGGTCGGCGGGAGGCCAGCGAATGGGCGGGCCGACGGGGGCCGGCCGGTCGGCGGGACCGGTCGGCGGGACCGGCCGGCGGGACCGGTCGGCGGGCCGGCGAGGGGCTGGGCGGGTCGGCCGGGTCGGCGGGGGGTCAGGCGAGGCGGAGCGAGCGTTCTGGGCTCATTGAGCCGAGGAGGCGCTCCAGGGCGACTTCGACGTCCTCGCGCCAGGACAGGGCCGTCTTGAGCTCCAGGCGGAGCCGCGGGTAGTGCGCGTGCGGGCGGACTGTCTTGAAGCCGACCGCGAGGAGGTAGTCGGCCGGGACCACGCAGGAGAGGCCCTGCCACTTCAGGTCACCGAAGGCCTCGATGGCCTTGACGCCGCGGCGGGTCAGGTCCTTGGCGACGCCCTGGACGAGCATCCGGCCGAGGCCACCGCCCGCGAAGTCGCCGACGACGTTCGCGGTCATGAGGAGGACGGCGTCGGCGCTGACCGGGCTGGTCGGGAAGGCGACCGAGCGCGGGACGTACTGGGGCGGGGCGTAGAGGATGTAGCCGGCCGGGACACCGTCGACATAGATGAGCTTGCCGCAGCTTCCCCATTCCAGCAGAACCGAGGAGACCCAGGACTCTTTCTCCAGGCCAGGTTCGCCGGTTTCTACGGCGCGGGCGTGGTTGACGGGGTCCAGTTCCCAGAAAACGCATCGACGGCACTTGGGAGGCAGGTCATCGAGGTTGTCCAGGGTGATGCTGGCAAGTCGACGCGACAATGGCTCCCCTGAGGTCCGGTCAGCAGGCTGCCTGCGGGTGGCCGGGACCGCAGCGCCGTGCTGACGTGCTGACGGTCGGTCCGCTGTGTTCCTTCGGCTATGTTAGCCGGGCTGAGCGCGGTCTGAGGGCCGTGCGGGAGTGGCTGGCGTGAACTGTGGCCTGAACGCGGAGTGCAGTCGGCATTTGGCCAGCCTTTTCGGGTGGGAGAAGGGCTGTTTCACGTGAAACGGCGGCGGGGGGCGGCGGCTGGGTGCGGGTAGGCGGAGGCGCTGGGCCAGGCGCTGGGCCGGGCGCTGGGCCGGGCACTGGGTGAGGCACTGGGTGAGGTGCCGGGCGGGCCGCCCGCAGGTGATCGCTAGGCTCGGCGGGGTGACGGATACGCGGCGGCCTGCCAGCTTCGGCAGTGATAACCACGCTGGTGCTCACGACGCGGTGCTGGCGAAGATCAGCGAGGCTAACCGCGGGTCCGCCGGGGCGTATGGCGAGGATGACTGGACGCGGCGCGCCGAGCAGCAGCTTGCGCGGCTTTTCGGGGCCGAGGGCGGCGTGTTCTTCGTGTTCACCGGGACGGCGGCCAATGTGCTGGGGCTGAGCCTGCTGCTGCGGCCGTTCGAGGCGGTGATCTGTGCGGAGAGCGCGCATCTGAACGTGGATGAGTGCGGGGCGCCGGAGCGGGTGCTGGGGGCGAAGCTGCTGACGGTGGCGACGCCGGACGG
>DASVBE010000106.1:0-23257 GCA_036375995.1 Streptosporangiaceae bacterium
AGCGCCGAGTTCTTGATCACGTCGGGCACCAGCTTGGCCGGGATCTGCTCGGCCACGATGATCCCGGTGCCATAGGCCCGGATCTCGGCCAGCAGACTGGCGAACAGCTCGACCGCGTGCTCACTCGGCCCCTGCCGGGCCGCCCGCAGCAGCCGGTGCGCCTCCTCGATCACGATGACGTGCCGCAGCCCGCCCACCGGCTCCCCGGCCACCGGCTCCCCGGCCGCGAGGCTCCCGGCTCCGCTCGCCCCAGCCCCCCCGGCCACACTGGCCCCGCCAGCCACACCAGCCCCATCGGCCCTGCCAGCCACGCCGCCAGCACCGTCACCGGCGCCGGACCCGCTCTCACCGGCACCATCACGGCCTCCGGTCCCGGTGCCCTCGCCCGCCCCGGCGGTCTCCGCCGCAGCCTCGCTGGCCCCGGATTCGCCGGCCGGCGCCCCCGCTGCCGTATTCCGGAAATCTTCGCCGGACGATCCTGAAGCTGCGCCGCGTGCCCGCAGCCGGAGGTACTCGACGATCCTGATGATCAGCGTCCCGATCAGGAACGCCTTGTCCTCGTCGTTGGCCACGTCCTCAATGGCCAGAACCACGTTGCGGCGCAGAAGCCGGCCGATGTCCGCCGGGTGCCCGCCCTCGAAGAACCGGCCCGCCGAGCCGATCCGCAGCGACCGCAGCCGGACCTCCACGAACCCGCGCACATCGGCCTGGAGCTCCCGGCCGTACCCGACGTCGTCGATGACGTCCAGCGCAGCCTGCTGCAGCTGCGCCAGCGTGGGCACCACCGGTCCGGACGCCGCCCCGGGCAGGCCGGCCCCGGTCACCGGGTCCCACCCGCAGTCCGCGTACACCCGCTGCAGCGCCTGCGACATGATCTGCGGGAACGGCTCGTCGGCCGCGAACGCGGCCAGGAACAGGGCCCGGACCATGTCGATATGCGCCTGGATCGGGTAACCCGGCTCGGGCGCCAGCGGGTTCACCGACAGCGGCACCGCGCCCGGGTCGGCCGGGCTGATCACGGTCAGCTGGCTGGCCGGCCCGATCCGGCCCGCCATCGCCGGGTACTCCGACTTCGCGGGCTCGATCGCCAGCCAGGGCACGCCCGCCCGGGTGAGCTGCTCCAGCAGGTGCCGGACGGTCTGCGACTTGCCGGACCCGGTCGCGCCGGCCACTAGCGCGTGCCGGTTCAGGCTCGCCATCGGCACCCGGAACGTGCCGACGGCCCGGTCCTGGCCGTCCAGGATCACACCGAGGTCCACGGCCGGACCCGGCCCGGCCTCGCTGGTCAGGTCGAACGAGCCCGGCTCGCGGATCCGCACCCCGGGGATCTCCCGGTGCGGCAGGCCGGTCAGCGCGGCCAGCGCGCCCGCCGTCGCGGTGAACGGGATCTGCGCGCCATCCGCCGCGTCCGCCAGCTTGATCACCAGCGCGTCGGCCAGCTCGTGCGCGCCCTCGCCGGTGCGCAGCCGGTACGGGTGCCCGGCCGCGGCGGCCGACCCGACCAGCACCGGGGCGAGCAGGCTCAGCTCGGCCTCGGTCGCCGCCCCGGCCAGCACCCGCACGTTCCACAGGCCCGCCTCGCGGAACGCGTCCAGCTCGGCGAGCCGGAACTCGGCCCGCTCGGTGTCCAGCCGGGCCCGTTCCTCGTCGTACCGGCGCAGCACGTTCAGCTGGGTGCGCAGGTCGCTGATCTCGGCGTCGATCAGGTCGGTCGGCTCGGCCACCACCAGCCAGCCGAACGGCCGCGGCATCAGCGACACCAGCGTCGACTCGAACAGCGACGGCGGGACCCCGGCCCCGCTCGCGCCGCTATCCGCGCCCGCGCCGGACCCGGAGACGCCGTACCCGGCCCCGCCGCTACCCGGCCAGGCCAGGCCCCCGGCCCCGGCCCAGGCCGCGCCCGTCCCGGACCCGTACCCGCCGCCCCCGGGAGCGGCCAGCCCGGCCGTCCAGCCCGTCAGCGGCACCGCGAGCCGCGCCGGGCACGGCGCCCACACCAGCTGGTCCAGGTCGGCCAGCCAGTCGCCGGCCAGCGGCTCGCCGTGCGCGCCCGCCGGGAACAGGAGCTCGGTCACGTCGCCGCCCGGCCCGCCGCCCAGAGCGCCGCCGCCGTCCGGCCCGGGCAGCGGGCCCGCGTTGGTGATCAGCTCGAGCGGCGCGCCGGCGCCGCGCGACAGCCACCCGGCGATGAACGGCCGGCGGCGCCGGGCCGCGTGCAGCGCGGCAGGCAGGATCGACACGTAGTCGGCTTCGGCGGAGCCGTGGCCGCTGCTGTGCGGGGCGATCGCCAGGACCCGGTACCACGGCCCGACCGTGCCGCCCCCGATCCCCGAGGTTCCGCCCACCTTGTGTGCATATCAGGCCCGCGCCCCCGGTGCCAGCCGGTTCGCCGACCCCGTGCCGGCCCCGCACCGGCCTCGCGCCCGCGCCGCGGCTGCGCCCGCCCGCGCTCAGCGCCGGTAGGTCCGCCAGTCCAGCCGCTGCGGTGGCGGGCCGAGGTTCGGCGGCGGCCCGCCCGGCAGCGCCTCCCGCCGGGCCTCGTCCAGGCTGGCCAGCGTCGCGGTCGGCAGCGTGATCAGGCCCGGGTTGGCGTCGGCCAGCACCAGCTGGCGCCCGTCGGCCGCGGCGTAGCTGACCAGCACCGCGCTCGGCGGCAGCTGCTGCAGCTCGTGCGCCTCGACCAGGAATTCCCGCGACCGCTGCCGGGTCCTGGCCTGGGCCGCCGACCCGCCCACCGCCTGCGAGGTGGACCGGCCCCACGCGGTGCTGCCGCTGATGCCCGACGTCACGGACCGGCTGGCCGACGTACCGTCGGACTCGCTCCGGTCCCGCCCGGACGACTCGCTGACCGGCCCGAACGGACCCGCCAGGCGGTCGCGGCTCCGGCCCGACGACCGGCTCTGGGCGGACGTCTCGCTGACCGACAGCGAGTCCCCCGCCGACACCGAGCCGCCCACCGTGCTCGTGTACGAATCGCCGGCCGTGCCGGTGACCGTCAGCCCGACCGTTTCGGTCAGCTGGCTGAGCACGAACCGGTGCTCGGTGCCGATCTGCTCGCTGGCCGCCTTGGCGTCGTCGGCGTTGCCAAGACGCATGAAGGCGACCGCGGCGTTCCCCCGGCCGAGCCGCTGCCGGACCGGCCCGGGGATGGTCCGGTAGGCCAGCACCAGCCCGGTGCCCGGCCGCTCGGCGGCCGCGGTCAGCCCGTCGATCAGTCCCGGCGGCAGCCGCTCCGCGCCGAGCACGCACAGCGTGTGCGCCCACGGCCGGCCCACCGGCGCCCGCCGCAGCAGCTGGGTCAGCGCGGCCACCAGATACCGGCCGGTCACCTCGTTGCGCAGCTCGCCCGCCCGCTGGTCGAGCCAGGCCACCCGCAGCCGGCTGTCCGGCTGCGGCCGCGGGTTCGCGGCCAGGTCGTCCAGCAGCCGCAGCCGGGATTCCAGCGCCCAGGCCCGCTCGATCACCACGCGGTCCGCCGCGCCGCGCCCGTACAGGCCGGCGACCTGGTCGAGTTCGGCCGCGGTGAGCAGCCCGGCGCGCAGGTCGGCCCGCGGGTCGCCGATCTGCGCCAGCGCCCGCAGCGCGGCCGTCACGGCGCTGATCCGCGCCCCGTCCGGCAGGACGCCAAGCACCCGGTCCAGGATCGCGCTGTCGCTGACCGGGTCGCCGCGCCGGCCGGCGCCCGGCCCGCTGGCCGGCTCATCCTCGCTGGCCGTCATGGCCAGCAGCTCGGCCGTGGCCTCCCGCCCGAGCCCGGTTCCCAGCGCCAGCCGCGGCAGGTCCGCCGGCAGGACCCATACCTGCGGGCCGAAGCCGGACCTCGCCGCGGCGGCGAGCAGGTCGCCGGCCACCCCGCCCTCGGTCAGGTCCACGACCGTGACTTCCCCGCCCGCGTCCAGCCGCGGCGCCGCGATCATGGTCAGCAGCGCGGACCAGCCCGCCAGCGTCCCGCCCGCCACATCGACCCGGTCGATCCCGGCCGGCAGCGGAACCGCGTACCACTGCCGCTGGGAGTCGAACGCGGCCCGGCGGGCCTGCCAGTCGCGGAACCTCCGCGCGTGCGACTCCTGCCGCGCGGTCAGCCGCCGCTGCTGGGTTTCCTTGATCACCGTGACCCGGTGCTGCTCGGCGGCCAGCCGGGCCCGGAGGTCGCGGCGGCCGGCCCGGATGACCTGGCCGCAGCGGACCGCCACGGCCAGCGCCGCCGCGGCCACGACGGCGGCCAGCGGCAGGCTGACCTCCCCGGCCCGCCACAGCGCCAGCGCGCCGACCAGGAGCACCCCGGCCGCGCCGGCCGCCACCAGGTAGGGCCGGTCGAGCAGGCCCTCCTCGCGCCGTTGCGCGGCCACCCAGTCCGGGCTCACCTGCTCCGCCTCCGGCGGCACCGGGCGCCGCGGCGGCGGGCCAGGATCGGGCCGCAGCAGCGCGTACTGCCAGCCGAGGTACACCCGGTCGGCGTGGGCGCGCCCCTGGCCGCCGCCCGGCGCCGGCCCGCTCATCCCGGCCGCCCGGGCAGCTCCGCGGGCACGGCCCGGCAGCCGGTGCGGACCCGCCGCCTCGGCCCCTTCACGATCAGCGCGAGCTCGTCACCGCGCGGGCTGAGCAAGGCGGCCGGCGGCACGCCCGTACCGTTGGCAAAGGGATACGGTGCCGGGGGCGCGGGCCCCGCCACCTCCGCCGGATCCGCCGCTGGCGCGGGTTCCCGCGCCGCCCAGGTGCCGGATGGCTCCGGTTCGGGCACTCGCCGCACCCAGGCGGGCACGGGATGGCGCTGCGGGGCGGGTGGCGGTTCCAGGCCCGGGCCCGGCCGCCAGCCGGCTGCCCTGGCCCGGCCCCCGGCTCCGGCCGGGCCTGCGCCCGCCGCCGCGAGCGGGGCCTGCGCGGTGCTGAACGCGGCCAGCGGGCCGGTGCCGGACTGGGCGCTGGCCAGGCCGGCCAGCTCGGCCGCCGCGGCCTCGTCACCCACCGGGTGCAGGGCCAGCACGTTGACCGCACCGGCCAGGCTGGCCGCGGCGCCCGCCGACGTGGTGCTGAGCACGACCGTGAGCCCGGCCCGGTAACCGGCCGCCACCAGCTCCGCCAGCGCCGCCGACGGCAGCTGCTCGCAGCCGCTGAACCAGGCCACCGCGTCCCCGCTGACCCCCATCGCGCGCAGGTCGGCGCACAGGGCCAGCGCGTCGGCCAGCACCAGCCGGCCGATCATCGCTGCCGCCGGGCCATGCTCGGCCGGGTCGAGCGCGAACAGGCCCACCGCCCGTTCCCGCAGGAGACGCCCCAGGCCGAGCTGCTCCCGGCCGCGGCCGAGCCAGCGCCCGGCCGGCCCGGCGGTGAGCCGGGCCAGCTGCCCGGCAACGTCGGCCAGCCCGCCCGGGTCAGCCTTCATCAGCGCGGTGACACTGGCCAGCCGGGTGGCCAGTGCCGCCCGGTGCGGGTAGTGCGAGGGCACCTGCCGCAGCCGGGCGGCCAGCGCGGCCGGGTCGAGCAGGCTGGCGACGTCGGCCAGCACCGGCTCGTCGGCGTGCGGCGGCGCCGCGCGCCGGATGGCGAACAGCTCGGTGAGGTAGGCCGCGCAGCCGCGCTGCCGCCCGTCCTGGCCGCCGGCCCAGTCCAGCAGGCCGGTCAGCAGGGCCGCCGCCCGGGCCGGGTCACCGGTGCGCAGCGGGTCGTAGTAACCGGGGCCGGCCGGGCCGAACTCATGCAGCGGCGCCCCGGCCGCCGCGCTCACCGCGGCCAGTGCCCCGGCCAGCCAGCCGCGCTGCCCGGCCAGGTCGACGACCACGACCGGCTTGCGCCGCCGGATCGCGGCGTGCACGAACCGGAACCCGGTCGCGGCCGGCCCGGGCCCGGGCGGCCCCGCCTGGCCAGCCGGCCCGGCGGGCCCCGGCTCCCGCCCGGCCACCAGCACCCCGCCCTCGGCCTCGGCCCAGGACACCGCCGCGCTGCGGCCGTCCGCGGCCACGCCCAGCCGGCTGCCGTCCCTGGTCAGTACCCCGCCCGCCCGGATGGCCCGGCGGGTGTACCAGCGCCGGGCGGCCACGATCAGCCCGGTCCTGGCCGGGCGGACCGCCTCCGCGTCGGTGTGCAGCCAGTCCAGCCAGGCCACGAAGGCGGCCTCAGCCGCGCCCAGCACCAGGGCCAGCGGCAGCTGCCGCGGCAGCCAGTCCCCGGCGCCGGCGAACGCCGTGCCCAGGTGCAGCAGGCGGCCCGGCTGGCCGGGCACCCCGGCCAGGTACGCGGCGACCTGCCGCGGCCCGGCCAGCAGCCCGGAAACCGCCGCCACCGGGCCGATGGCCAGCGCCCAGGCCAGTCCCACCCCGGCCGGGACGGTCAGCCACGTCCACCGCCACCGGACCAGCCGGCCGGTCAGGTATAAGGCCGCCGCGAACGCCAGGGTCAGCTGGGCGAACAGGAGGTGCCCGACCAGGGCGGCGGTGATCAGGCCGGCGATCAGGTCAGCGCGCCGGGGCAGGTCCCGGGGAATGAGGTAACGAGCGCGGCGCGGCCCAGGGGCCGCCGCGGTAGCTCCGCGTGCAGGCATTTCGGGTCAAGAGTCCCAGTCCTGCAGGGCGTGTGTCCAGGCACCGGTGAAACTCCGGCCGGTTCCCTCCGGGATCTCGACCGCGATCCGGAACAGGTCAGGGCGGAGCACGGCCACCGTCAGCGCGGCCGGGCGGCCGGTGCCCGGCTCCTCGAACCGCACGGTCAGCATCGCGGCCGACTGGCCCGCGGTCAGCTTCAGGCTCCTGGCCACCGCGGGCGGCGGCGGCTGCATCTCCAGGAACGCCGAGCGGGGCAGCCAGGCCGCGGGCGCGTCGCCTGCCTGACCGCCGTTGCCGTCGCCCTGGCCGTCGCCGTCGCCGTCGCGGCCAGCCGGCGCGGTCAGCGCCGGCCCGGGGAGGGGCAGCACGGTGAGCGCGGCGGCCGGCACGGTGTCCGGCTCGGCCGGCGGGCCGGCCACATACCGGGCCAGGTAGGCGGTGGCCAGCGCGGCGGGCTCCCCGCCGGCCGTCCACAGCAGCCGGACCACGCACGCGGGCTCGCCCGGCGGGACCCCCAGTGACCAGCCGATGTCCTCGGGCACCCGGCGCCACGAGACATGCCTGCTCCGGCAGTCGAGCTGGCCGCCCATCGGGTCGACCAGCGCGGCCAGGCCCGGCGCGCCTTCCAGCGAGACCAGGTACTCCGCCGGGCTGGCCCGGTACAGCTGGCCGTCGGGCAGCCGGCGGATCAGGTGCCGCGCGGACAGCTCACCGATCGCCGCGTCGACCTCCGCCGGGCTGACGTTGTACCGGCGGGCCAGCGCGGTCTGCCGGGGCAGCCGCCAGCCCGGCTCGTGGTGCACCAGCGCCGCCGCGATGCGGTCCGCCAGGACGGTCGCCGATGACCCGGGCCCAGCCGCGGCCCGGCTGTCGCTCGCCTCACTGGCCGCACTCACTCGGCATTTCGCCGGGAGATCGCAACGATCACCCGCCCGATGATGATGAGCAAGAGCACGAACACCAGCAGCAGCAGAGCCGCGTCGTAGGACAGGATCTGCAGATCGGGGGTCGGGGAGTCGAAGAAGGCGAACACCGGGTAGGTCAGGAACCCGACCTGGTGGTGGATCAGCTGCCCGTTCGGGTTGGCCTGGTTCCAGCCCGCGGTGTACAGCAGCGGCGCAGTTTCGCCGACCGTGATCGCCATCGCCACCAGCAGGCCGGTGATGATGCCCGGGGTAGCCGACTTGAGCACGATCTTCCGCAGCGTCCACATCTCCGGGATGCCGAGCGCCTCGGCACCCTCCCGGTAGGACACCGGGACCTGGCTCAGCGACGACTCGACCGCCTTCGTGATGTACGGGATCACGATGACCGACAGCACCAGGATCGCGGGTAGCAGCCCGAAGCCCCAGTGCAGGCCGACTACCAGGGTCAGGAAGCCGACGAAACCCATGACGATCGACGGGATGCCGGCCAGCACCTCATACGCCCCGCGCAGGATGCCGCGGTGCCTGCCCTGGGCGAACTCGGCCAGGTACACCCCGGTCAGCAGGCTGACCGTGCCGCCGATAACGAGAACGCCGAAGGTGATGAGAAGGGTGCCGAGGATCGCGTTCAGCAGCCCGCCGCCGATTCCGGTGGTGTCCTCGGTGAGCACGCTGAGCCTGAAGTGGGGCACCGCGCGGAGCACGATCCCGCCCACCACCCAGACCGTGGGGATCACTACCGCGGCCAGGCACAGCAGGCAGAAAACCCAGAACAGCGCGTTGCTCACCTTCCGGCGGGCCGGGATGACCGGCCATTCCGTGACCGGGCCGGAGCCGGAGCGGGTGGATGCCTGGCTGCTCATTCTCAAAGCCCCCTGCCGACCGGCAGCGCGGTGCCGGACACCCGGCGGACCAGCATCCGCGCGAGGATGTTCGCGCCCAGGGTGATGATCATCAGCACGAGCGCCAGCTCGGCGTAGGTCCTGGTGCCCAGCGGGTTGGTGATCGCGGCGTCGAGGTTCTGCACGATGTTCGCGGCGATCGTGCTCATCGACTGGTAGATGTTCGAGCTGATCTGGCTCAGGTTGCCCCCGGCGACCATGGCCACCGCGATGGTCTCGCCCAGGGCCCGGCCCAGGCCGAGTATGGAGGCGCCGACGATGCCGGTGCTGATCCACGGCAGGGTGACCCGCCGGGCGCACTCGAAGTCGGACATGCCCAGGGCAATGGCGCCCTCGCGGGGCAGGATCGGCACGCCCCGGATCAGGTCGCGGGTCGTCGACGCGACGATCGGGATGATCATGATAGCCAGGATCAGGCCGGAGGTGAGCAGTCCCTGACCCTGCCCCGGGTCACCGCGGAAGAAGCTCAGCACCGGCACGTCCGGGGCGTGGCTGGCGATCCACGGGGTGACGTGGTGGGCCAGGAACGGCCCGAAGGTCAGCGCGCCCCACAGGCCGATGATCACGCTGGGCACGCCGGCCAGCATCTCCAGGAACAGGCCAAGGGTGTTGGCCAGCCGCTTGGGCAGCCGCTCGACGATCATCAGCGCGGCGCCGACCGACACCGGGATGCCGATGATCAGCGCGATCGCCGAGGACTCCAGGGTCCCGATGATCTGCGGCAGCGCGCCGAACGACTCGCCCGGCTGGTGCACGATGCCGCCGCTGTTGACCGGCGTGCCGTACTGAGCCCCGAAGGTCCAGGTGTTGCCGGTGAAGAACGACAGGCCGTTGAACTTGATCGCCGGGATCGCCTCGATGAGCAGGGTGATCAGGATGAAGGCGAGCATGAGCAGCGGGATGATCGCGCCGCCCAGGCCGGCCCAGCGGAGCAGCCCGCCGAACCGGGGCCGGCTGCGCGTGGCGCCGGGCCGGCGGAGGAGCGGGTTGCCCGCTCCTCCGCCCGGACCAGCGGCTGGTGCCGAGGTTGCCATCAGATCAGGAACTGATGCTCGAGATCAGGTTCTGCGAGACGGTCGAAACGTTGGACGGCAGCGGCTCGAAGCCCACCGCGCCCAGGTACTTCGGGTCGGCCCCGGTAGTGATGGTCCACTTCAGGAAGGCCTTGAGCGCGTCGGCCACCCCAGCGCTGGCCTGCTGCTTCTTCACGACCATGTACTCGTAGTTGATGATCGGGTAGCCCTTGGGGTCCGACGTGTTGATCAGCGACTGGGAGCCGCTGGCCGGGATGGTGCCGAAGCTGGCCAGCGCGGCGCTGATCGCGCCGCTGGTCGGCTGGGTGAACTTGCCGGCCTTGTTGGCCAGGGCGGCCTCGCCCAGACCCGCGTCCTGGGTCTTGGACAGGTAGCTGATGCCGATGTAGGCGATGCAGCCCTTGATCGCCTGGCACCCGGTCACCATGCCCCCGCTGCCGGTCTCGGCCTGCGCCGCCGCACCGGACGGCCAGCTGACCGTGGTGCCGACCGCGGTGACCGGCCAGTCGGCGGGGTCCTGGGCGTTCAGGTAGGAGGTGAACAGGAAGGTGCTGCCCGAGCTCTCCGCCCGGTGCAGGGCGGTGATCTTCATGGCGGGCAGGTTCTGGCCCGGGTTGAGGGCCTTGATGGCCGGGTCATTCCAGGTCTTGACCTTGCCGGTGTAGATCTCGGCCAGCAGCTTGCCGTTGAAGTTCAGCGGCTTCTTGATGCCCGGGACGTTGTAGTTCACCATCAGCGACGCCACCGCCACCGGGATATTGATCAGGCCGGGGTACTGCGAGATGTCCGAGGAGGACAGGTAGGCGTCGGAGGCACCCATCGTCACGGTGCCGGTGGCGGCGTCCGCGATGCCGGTACCCGAGCCCGTGCCCGAGCCGGTGATGGTGACGTCCGTGACGTCCGTGTTGTACGCCGTCTGCCAGGCACCGAACAGCGGGAACACCAGGGTGCTCCCGGTCTCGGTGAGTGCGACGCCTTGCGAGGACGCGGAAGCGGACGGCGACGAGGACGAGCCAGACGAGGAACCCCCACCTGAGCTGCCGCAGGCCGCCGCCAGCAGGGCGAGCGGGACCAGTGCGGCCGCCGCGGTCGCCATGCGGATCTTCTTGGCCACCGGGGAATACTCCTTTGTTTTCTGCACGTTCACACGTGCGTGGCAAGGACTCGCGCGCGGATGCACGCGATGGGTGCCGGGCCGGATTTCTGCCCGGCACCTGCCCCCGTGCGGGAGGAGTGAGGTCCTCCCGTACGGGCGGGTCTGCGGGCTAGCCGAACCGGCCGCCCACGTAGCGGGCGGTCTCCTCTTCTGCCGGGTTCTCGAATACCTGCTGGGTCTCGCCGTGCTCCACCATCCGGCCCGCGTTCAGGAAGACCGTGCGGTCGGAAACCCGGCGGGCCTGGGCCAGGTTGTGCGTGACGATGATCACGGTCAGCCGGGGCACCAGGGTCTTGACGAGCTCCTCGATCGACTCGGTGGTGACCGGGTCGAGCGAGGAGGTCGGTTCGTCGAGCAGCAGCACCTGCGGCTCGGTGGCCAGCGCCCGGGCCAGGCACAGCAGCTGCTGCTGGCCGCCGGACAGCCGGAACGGTGAGTCCTTGAGCCGGTTGGAGACCGCGCCCCACAGGCCGACTTCCTTGAGCCGTTGCTCGGCGATGTCCTTCAGCCCGGACTTGCTGGCCAGCTTGTGCGCCCGGGCCCCGGCGACCACGTTGTCCGCGATCGACATCGGGAACGGGTTGGGCCGCTGGAACACCATGCCGACCCGGCGCCGCAGCGACATCAGCTCCACGCCCGAACCGAAGATGCTGTTGCCTTCCAGCATCACGTCGCCGTCGTGGCGGTAGCCGGTCACCTTGTCGTTCATCCGGTTGAACGTCCGCAGCAGCGTGCTCTTCCCCGAGCCGGTCGGGCCCAGCAGCGCGGTGATCCGGCTCCGCTGGAAGTCCGTCGCGATGTTGCTGAGCACGGCGCGGGTCCCGAAGCTGAGCGTCAGGTCGACCGTCTTGAAGCTCACACCGTGCCCGCCGGGTGACCCGTTCCCGGATGCCTGCTCCGCGGTCGCCTGCCGCGACGCCTCTGGCCCGGATCCGGCCGGATCAGCCTGGATTGACACCTGCGTCTCGCCCCCAAGCTCGTGGGTTCGCGCGCGAGCTGCCGCTCGCGACGTGGTTCATCCTTGGCGGGCCAGGTAACGGGAAGTTGAACTACCGGTGACCGGCGAAGCGACGAATGCGTGGCAAGCAGGGAAACATCGGGCCAGGAACGCCGAAAGCCGGGCCCTGGCCAGGACCCGGCTCTCGGTCTCGTTATCTGGCCGTGACCTCGGCCTATGTTACGGCCGCGGCACGGCGGTGCTCAGACCGCGACCTCCAGCTCGGTGACCTCGCCGGTGGCCGCGGACACGGTCCGCTCGGCCCGGATCCCGCCGGGCGCGAGCACCCGCAGCTTCCAGGTGCCGGGCGCGGCGAAGAAGCGGAACCCGCCGTCCTCGCCCAGTGGCACCTCGGCCACGAACTCGCCGCCGTCGTTCAGCAGCCGGGCGTAGCCGGATGGCACCGCGGCGCCGCCGCTGGTCACCCGGCCCTGCACGACCGCTTCCTTGCCGCCGTCCTTGCGCGCCTTCGCCCCGCCAACCGGGGCGCCGCATCCGCCTGTCGTCACTGACCGTCCCCTACCTCGATCGGGACCCCAACCAGGGACCCGTATTCCGTCCACGACCCGTCGTAGTTCTTCACGTTCGCCTGGCCGAGCAGCTCGTGCAGCACGAACCAGGTGTGCGCGGACCGCTCGCCGATCCGGCAGTAGGCAATCGTGTCCTTGCCGAAGTCGACCCCGGCCTCGTCGCCGTACAGCGCGCGCAGCGCGTCGTCCGACTTGAACGTGCCGTCTTCCTCGGCCGCCTTGGACCAGGGCACGTTCTTCGCGGTGGGGATGTGGCCGCCGCGCTGGGCCTGCTCCTGGGGCAGGTGGGCGGGGGCCAGCAGCCGGCCGGCGAACTCGTCCGGCGACCGTACGTCGACCAGGTTCTGCTTCCCGATCGCGGCCACGACCTCGTCCCGGAACGCGCGGATCGCGGTGTCCTGGTCCTTGGCCTGGTAGCTGGTGGCCGCGCGCTGCGGCACCTCGGTGACCAGCTCGCGGGAGTCGAGCTCCCACTTCTTCCGGCCGCCATCGAGCAGCTTCACGTTCTGGTGCCCGTACAACCGGAAGTACCAGTACGCGTAGGCGGCGAACCAGTTGTTGTTGCCGCCGTACAGCACGACGGTGTCGTCGTTGCCGATGCCCCGCGCGGACAGCAGGGCCTCGAAGCCGGCCTTGTCCACGAAGTCACGGCGGACCGGGTCCTGCAGGTCCGCCTTCCAGTCGATCTTCACCGCGCCGCGGATGTGGCCCTTGCCGTACGCGCTGGTGTCCTCATCGACCTCGACAATGACGACCCCGGGGTCGCTGCGGTGGGCCTCCAGCCACTCAGCATCAACGAGCACATCAGATCGGCTCATCGGGAACCTCCTTGTTCAGATACGGCCGCGCCAGGCATCGCCCGGCCCGGCCAGATTCGGCGGATTGTCAGATACATCTCGCAGCCAAGGCAGAGCCTGAAGACCCCGTTGAGGAACGCCGCGAGCACTCCAGCAGCAGCGGCGGCCATGCCGAGCGCGGTCGCGCCCGTCGCATAGCCAATCACGCCGACAATGCTGATAACGAGCCCGACACCCTGCGCGAACCGCGGCGGGGCCGCGGGCTCGAGCTCGGCGGGCGGGCCCAGCCGGGGCCGGATCAGCCACCGGTACAGCAGCCCGTAGGGCGACCTGGGCAGGCCCAGGATCGCCCCGGCCGCGAACACCAGCGCCTGCGCGGCCAGCAGCCAGGGGCTGCCGGTGATGAGAACCACGACGAAGACCACGAGGGTCAGCAATGCGCCAAAGCGCGGTCCCCTGGGATCGATCTCCATCGGCGGTTTCCTTCCGCGAGACTGGCCGGTCCTGTCCGGTCCGGCCTGGCCGCGGGCCGCCGCTGGGTGCTGGCGGGTTAGCAGGCCTGGCCGGGACCGGTGAAACACCGCCCGGTGGCCAGTCGGCAGTAGTCCACCACCCGGCGCCTGGTCAGCACCAGACCTGTCCCGTTTCCTGGCATGCGCCACCTGTTCGCCCGCATTTCCCACCGGTCCGCAGGATAAAGCACGTCAGGTCACCTCGCCCAGAGCCGCGATGACGTCTGCCTTGCGCGGCTGCCCGCTGGCCCGGCGGGCGATCCGCCCGTCCGGGCCGAGGACCAGGACCGTTGGCGTGCGCCGCACGTCCAGGCGGCGGACCAGGTCCAGGTGCGATTCGGCGTCGATCTCCACATGCGCGATCCCGTCGGTCATCGCGGCCACGTCGGCCAGCACCTGGCGGGTCGCCCGGCAGGGCGCGCAGAACGCGGTGGAGAACTGCACCAGCGTGGCCCGCGCGCCGAGCGGCGCGCCCAGGTCGGTCGTGGTCAGTTCCGGGCCCGCGGCTACGGCACTGCCCGGGCCGCCCGCGGCGGCACCGTTGGTGCGGGCGGGACGCAGGGCACCGTTGCGCGCCCGGTACAGCAGGCCGATCGCGGTAGCCAGGGCAAGCGCCGCCACCGCCACGATGATCCCTGCCGTCACGAGGGATAGAGCACCGCGGGCAGGCGGGGCATTCCCGGACAGGGATCAGGTCGTCGGGATGTTCACCAGTTCCTGGCCGTTGGACCAGATCTGGAACGCGGTCACGTCCTTCTCCTGCAGCGCCGAGGACGCCGGGTAGTCGGCCTGCTCGGGCCCGTACGGCACGTTCCAGCTGCCGGCCGGGAACCTGGTCCCGTCCGCCTTCACCACCCACATCGTGCAGGAAGTGCCCGCCCGCACGCCGCTGACCTGCACGTCCATCGCGGTGCCCCAGGAGGTCGGCCGGTACGAGACGGTAGCGGTCACGCCGGTGACCGGGTTGAACGCCTTGACCACCTCGGCCGCGATGGGCGCGGGCTGGCCATTGCCGCCGGGGATCAGGAAGTGCGCACCCGCCACCCCGGAGGCGATCGCGAAGAGCACCGCTGCCGCCGCGGCCAGGATGCCCCGCCAGCGGCCGGTGGCGCGCCGCGCGGCGACCTCCTTCAGCAGCCGGGCCAGCAGCTCGGCGGGCGGCTCTTCCAGATCGCGCAGTTCGGCGCTTTCCAGGATGACCCGCTCGGCGTCCCGGGCCGGCACCCGGCCGAGCAGCGCGGGCAGGCCGGCCAGGCCGGCCAGTTCCTCGCGGCACTCGCGGCAGCCGGCCAGATGAAGGTCGACCAGCATCCGCTCAGCCGGATCGAGGGCGCCCACGATGTAGACGCCGAGCGACTGGCGCATGTCGTGGCAGGTCGGGTTGCTCATGGCGCAAGCCCCCGTTCCTCCAGGGCCAGTTTCAGGGCCCGCAGCGCGTAGAAAGTCCGTGACTTGACGGTGCCTGCCGGGATGCCGAGGATGACTGCGGCCTCGGCGACCGACCGGCCCCGGTAGTACGTCTCCAGCAGCACGCCCCGGTGCTCGGGCCGCAGCGCCTTCAGCGCGTCGGCGACCGCCCAGGACTCCAGTGCCCGCTCGGCCTCGTCCGGCGCCGGGACCAGTTCGAGGGCGGCCTCGCCGACCTCGCGGGGCCGGGCCTTCCTGGCCCGGTAGGCGTCCACGGCCAGGTTCCTGGCCACGGCGAACAGCCAGGGCCGCGGCGGCCGTTCGGCGATCGCGTCAGGATGCTGCCACGCCCGCAGCAGCGTCTCCTGCACGATGTCCTCCGCGCGTTGCCGGTCACCACTGGTGAGATGCATGGCGTACCTCAGCAGCGGCCCGGCGTGCTCGGCATACAGCGTACGCACAAGGACGTCGTCAGATACGACGTCGGAGCCTCGCCGGCCTGCTTTGATGCCCGCCACACCCAGGTGAACGCGCCGTCCGGCCCGGCGGTTCACGACTTTTCCCAGAAAGTTGCCGCGACGTACCGGAATGACCCGCCGCGGCGGGTTTCCCGGCTAGCCACCGGCGAACGGCGGCAGCACCTCGATCACCGCCGCTTCGTCGAGCCGGACCGACTCCGGGGCCCGGGTGCCGACCGGCGCGCCGTCGATCAGGAACGCGGAGCGGGCCAGAACCTGGCGGAACCGGAGGGCGGACGGGGCGCTGCCGCCCGCCTGGGCCAGGGCTTCGGCCAGGGTCCGGGCTGCGACCTGCTCCTCCGTCGCGCCCGCCGCGTCCCGCGCGGCGGCCCAGTACCGAAACGTCACGATGGCCATGTCAGCTATCCTCGCACCTAGCGAGTCCTGAGCAGCGGCGCCATGGTTCTCGCGGGCAGTCCAGGCGCAGTGCCGCGGACGCAACCGCGGACCGGAGGTGGCAGCAGTTGAGCGACGTGCTCCTGCTCTCAGGTGCCCATGACTCCTCGGCTGACATCCTGCCCTCGCTTGGCTTGCTGCCGCACTCTGTCAGGCTAGCGCCTGCCGAGGTGGCCTCGGTCGCCAGCGGACCGCTGGCCGACGCCGTGCTGATCGACGCGCGGCGCGATCTGGTCGCCGCCAAGAGCCTGTTCCGTCAGCTGCGCGCGGCCGGCCTGGAGACCCCGCTGCTCGCCGTGGTGGCCGAGGGCGGCTGGGCGGCGATCACCGCCGACTGGGGGGCCGATGACGTCATGCTGCACACCGCGGGCCCGGGTGAGGTCGAGGCCCGGCTGCGGCTGGCCATCGGCCGCCGCATGGCCGGCGGCCCGGCCGAGACGGGCGAGATCAGGACCGGCGACCTGGTGATCGACGAGGCGAGCTACACGGCCCGGCTGCGCCGCCGCACGCTGGACCTGACCTTCAAGGAGTTCGAGCTGCTGAAGTTCCTGGCCCAGCACCCGGCCCGGGTGTTCACCCGGTCGCAGCTGCTCCAGGAGGTCTGGGGCTACGACTACTTCGGCGGCACCCGCACGGTCGACGTGCATGTCCGGCGGCTGCGCGCGAAGCTCGGCGCCGAGCACGAGCAGATGATCGGCACCGTGCGCAACGTCGGCTACCGGTTCGTCCCGCCGCCGGCCAGGCCCGCGGCACGGGCGGACGGGGGCCGCCCGCCGGCCGATGACCGGGGCCGGGGCACGGACCCGGCCGCCAGCCGCACCCGGCACGGCCGGCCCGGCACCCCGGTGGCGGCCCATGCCGACGCCTGACCGGCCAGCGGGCCAGATCGACGTCCGCGAGGCGGTGACCGGGGCCGACGCGGCCCAGGTGGCCAGCCTGGTCGAGGCCGCCGCGCGGGCCGACGGGGTGCTGCCGCTGTCCGAGCATGTGCTGCTGCACCTGCGGTACGGCGGCGACCCGGGGGCCAGGGACCTGCTCCTGAGCGACGGCGGCGCGCTCGCCGGGTTCGCTCACCTGGACCCGGCCGGGCCCGAGGGTCCGGCCGGCGAGCTCGTCATCCATCCCGGTGCCCGGCACCGCGGGCTCGGCCTGCGGCTGGCCAGGGCCCTGCAGGCCGAGTCGGACCGGCTCGCGCCGCCCGGCAGCCCGGCCCTGCGGATCTGGGCGCACGGCGGGCTGCCCGCGGCCCGCAAGCTGGCCGAGGCGGCCGGCTTCGGCCTGGCCCGCTCGCTGTACCAGTTGCGGCGGCCGCTGGACAGCGCGATCGACCCGCCGCGGATCCCGGACGGCGTCACGATCCGGGCCTTCGTGCCCGGCCAGGACGAGCAGGCCTGGCTCGCGGTGAACGCCCGGGCCTTCGCCCATCACCCGGAGCAGGGCTCGTGGACCATGGCCGACCTGGCGCAGCGGGAGCGGCAGGACTGGTTCGACCCGGCAGGCTTCTTCCTGGCCGAGCGGGACGGCCGGCTGGCCGGCTTCCACTGGACGAAGGTCCACCCGGGCGGCGGCGAGGGGGGCGACGGCCCGCTCGGTGAGGTGTACGTGGTCGGCGTGGACCCGTCCGAGCAGGGCACCGGCCTGGGGAAAGCGCTGACCGTGCTCGGGCTGCGCCACCTGCAGTCCCGTGGCCTGCCCGCGGTCATGCTGTACGTGGACGGCGACAATGCGGCCGCGATGGCGCTCTACGAGAAGCTGGGCTTTGCCCGCTGGCACGTCGACCTGATGTACGCCGCACCGTAGCTGGGGTCAGCCGCTCCCGCACAGCTGCGAAGGGCGCAGGGTCTCGATCGGCAGCACGCCGAGAACCCGGTCGAGTTCGTCCGCGGTCAGCGGCCGGTCACTGGCGGCCACCGCTCCGAGCACGTCCGCGTAGAGATCGATTTCCTCCAGCGCCACCCGGTCGTGAACGCGGAAGTCAACGTCGTCCGGCACCGCGTCCACCTCCCCTGGCTGAGCGTCCGCGGGTATGGGGACCAGGGTACGACCGGAACGGGTCCGGCGCATGACCCATCAGGGTCATTTTCCGACCACCCGCGAGGCGGAGCGGACTACCCCGTAAGGATGATGCCCGGGCACGGCGGGACCTACCCGGGACCTACCCGGGGCCTAGCCGGCGGGGCCCTCCTGCCATTTCGCCCGGCGGTGCCGCTCGGCCCGTTCCCGGTAGTGCGCCGGGGTGCCGGCGAAGGTGGCCCGGTCCCGGTCGGTGAGCTCGCGCACCACCCGGCCGGGCACGCCAGCATAGAGCACGCCGCCCGGCACCAGGGTGCCGGGCAGGACCACCGTGCCCGCCGCGACGAGGGCCCCCGGGCCGATCCTGGCCCGGCCAAGGACGATCGCGCCGATGCCGACCAGCGCGCCCTCGTCCACCTGGGCGCCGTGCACGATGGCCCGGTGGCCCAGGCTGACCCGGTCGGCCAGCATGGCCGGCTCGCCCTCGTCGGTGTGCAGGCAGCACAGGTCCTGGATGTTGCAGTCCGCGCCGACGATGATCTCGTCCGCATCGCCGCGCAGCACCGAGCCGTACCACACGCTGGTGCCGCGGCCCAGCGTCACCTGCCCGACGACCACGGCCCCGGGCGCCACCCACGCGTCGGGGTGGATCACCGGGCTGGTGCCGTCTACCGATCCGATCATGCTCATCCTGGCCTATCTTTCCCCCGGTAAACCGGACAAAGCAGCGTACTCGGCCGTTTCGGTTGCGGCGGAGGGTGCTTCGGGACAGAGTCGAGGCCGGAGATCCACTGCCAGCCCGCGGTCCTGCCGGGTGGCGGGCCACGCCCGCGGGCTGCCGAACCGAATAGAACCCCCGCAGACCAGCCCGCGCGTCGCCACAGCCTAGCTAGCGGCAGCGCCGGAGGATCCGGCCCCCAGCGGGTCTGCCTGACCCATGACGGGTGACACATGACCGACCAGACCGATTTCCTCTCCGACCTGGGCCAGGAAGACTTCTTCGAAAAGGAAATGCGGGGCTACAGCCGCCGGCAGGTCGACGAGTTCGTGGCCCGCTCCCGCAGCCAGACCCGTGATCTTGAGGATCAGCTGTCCCGCGCGCTGGACGAGATGGAGCGGCTGCGGCTGGAGCTGTCCTCGGCCCGCCAGGCGGCCAGCGACAAGCCGGCGTACGAGGAAATCAGCGAGCGGATGGGCCAGATCCTGAAGCTGGCCGACGACGAGGCCAAGGCACAGAAGAACCGCGCCGAGGAAGAGATCGAGAAGTTCCGCAACGAGGCCAAGCTCGAGACGGACAAGTTCCGCGCCGAGGCGCGCGAGCAGTCCGACCGGATGCTGAGCGCCGCCCAGGAGCAGGCCGAGCACGCGATCGCCACGGCCCGGGCCGAGGCCGAGAAGACCCGCAGCGCGGCCCGCAACGAGGCCGAGCGGACCGTCGGCGACGCCCGCAAGCAGTCGGAGAACGCCCTGGCCACCGCCAAGGCCCAGGCCAAGCAGCTGCTCGACGAGGCGACCGCGCGGGCCACCGCGATCCACGACGGCGCCGAGCGGCGGCTCAACCTGCTGACCTCGCGGCACACCGAGGCCATCAGGCGGCTGACCGAAATCCGCGACGTGGTCACCACCCTGGTGGCCGGCGAAGCCGCCCGCGGCTCCATGGAGGAAGAGGTCGCCAAGTCGGTCGCCAACGCGATCGGCAACGCGGCCGGCAACGGCGGCATGGAGGGACGTCATGGCCCCGGCGTCAGCGGGCCGCCCGCCCGTCCCCGCAGCGCGGTCCCGGCCGGCGTGAAGCCCGGTCCCGGCCAGCCGGTCGCAGTGGGCAAGCTGCCCCCCGACGAGCCCCGCCAGCCCGCCGCCCGGCCCCAGCCTGCCAGCCGTCCCCCGGCGCACCGCGCCGAGGAAGCCCCGGAGCCGGCCACCGGCCCCCAGCCCGCCGCCGACGGCACCCGGCCCCCCGAGGCCTGATCAAGCGCCACATCAGCCGGGCCCGCCAAGCGGGCCCGGCTGACTCATGTCCGGCCATGATCGCGGAGGGTTTCCTGCCGCCCCGGGGCACGCATCTGTAGCCGCGATCATGATGGGCCGCCTTCATGATCCCGGAGGATGGCGGGTGCTGGGGTGTTGCGTCCTGAATCCGGAATATCTGGCCGGGCGGGATCTGCTCTGCGCAGGCTGGTGATCGAGTGGACGGCCCGGCTCTGAGCCGTCGGCGGGCAGTCCGCGATCACGAAACCACTGGCCGCCCCGGCCGCTGATCCGCGGGGAGTTCCATGATCACGGTGGGTTCCGGATGCTGGGTGTGGTGCCCCGAGTCCGAAATGGATGACCAGGTCAGCGTTGCGCCCGTCGGCTGATCATCGAGTGGACCGGCCGGCCCCCGTGGGAACCACCCAGCGTGAAGCCGGGCTAATGGCGTTCTGCGGCTCGGTCATGCTGGTGCGCTCAGCTGGGGGAGAGCTGGGTGAGCTGGTCGTTCAGGGATCGGCGTTCGGCGTCGGTCCGGGCGAGTTCGAGCGCCCGCCGGTACGCGTGGCGCGCCTCGTCGTCTCGCCCGGCGCGACGCAGCAGCTCGGCTCGGGCTGAGTGGAAGTAGCGGTAGTGGCCGAGCTCGAGGCCGTCGAGTATTGCCAGGCCAGCCTCGGGACCCTCAAGTTCGGCCACAGCGATGGCCCGGTTGAGTTCGACGACGGGGGAACCAGTCTGGATGGACAGAGTGCTGTAGAGCGCGGCGATCTGCCGCCAGTCGCGTGGCTGGTGCAGGTGCAGATCGGCGATGGCGGCCTGCACGGCATAGGGGCCGGTCTCGCCGCGCGTGATCGCCTGCTGGAGCAGTTCGCGGCCTTCGCTGATCTGCTGGTCGTCCCAGAGTGCGCGGTCCTGGTTGTCCAGCAGGACGTTCTCACCATCGCGGATGCGGGCGTCTCGCCGGGCGTCGAGGAGCAGCATGAGGGCGAGCAGCGCGAGAACCTCGCCCTCGTCGGGCATGAGCTCGGACAGGGCGCGGCCGAGTTCGATCGCTGTGGTGGCGAGGTCGATACGGCCGCCTCCCCAGCCGGCGTTGAATATGAGGTAGACCACTGCGAGGACGGCCGCTAGCCGGTCCGGGAGCTGATGGTCAGGGGGCACGGCGAAGGGGATCCGTGCGTCGCGGATCTTGTGTTTCGCCCGTGTCAGCCGTTTGCTCATGGTCTCGGCCGGGACGAGGAATGCAAGTGCGATCTCCTCGGTCGACAGGCCGCCGAGGGTGCGGAGGGTCAGCGCCACTTGTGCCTCGAGCGCGAGTGCGGGATGGCAGCAGGTGAAGATCAGTTCCAGCCGCTCGTCCGGAAAGGTGGCTGACTGGTACACCGTTGCCTCCGCTTCCATGGTGAGCTCGCGGGCGAGCAGCTTCGTCTTCTCGGCGAGCACGCGTTGCCGGCGGATGTGGTCGATCGCCCGGTTCCGTGCGGTCCAGATCAGCCAGCCGACGGGGTTGCCGGGCTCCCCATCGCGTGGCCAGCGTTCGGCTGCGATCGCAAACGCCTCCTGAGCGGCATCCTCGGCAATCTCGATGTCGCTGAGGATCCCCACGAGCGTGGCCAGCACCCGGCCCCAGTGCTCGCGGAAGACCCCCTCAAGCGCCATGGAACAACGCTTCGAGGATGGGCCGCACCTCGATCGCACCGCTGGTCCGGGTGCCCTGCAGCTCCTGCGCGATGGCCAGCGCAGCGTCGAGGTTGTCGGCCTCTACCACGATGACGCCAACCAGGAATTCCTTGGTCTCGATGAACGGCCCGTCGGTGAGCAGTGTCCGCCCCTCGCCGTTTCGCACGGTCGTGGCCGACCCGTCCGCGTGCAGGCGAGCCCAGCCGGTCACACAGGGCCGGGCGAGCACGCCGGCAATCGCGTCCTCCACCGGGCCGGCGTTGGTCCGCTGGCTGCCGTAGGCGAGCAAGGCGTACTGCATAACCCCTCCAGTCACTGACGGATGCCGGTTCGAGTATCTGACGAACGGCACTTGCTCCGACGGACAGCTCCGGCCGAGGAATCCTCGGCGGAAACTCTTGCCCCCAGCTGTCCGCGCCGGGCACGGCTGTTCGTCACTACCGCAGATCCGCCCGCAGCGGTGACGGCGTGCATGGGGCACGCCGGTTCTCGAAAGGACGATCGACATGGCGAAGTTCATCTACCTCTACCGTGCCACGGCGACTGCGATGCCCGACCGCACGCCGGAGCAGGACGCCGAGCGTCAGGCCGCGTTTGGCGCCTGGATGGAGAAGGCTGGTACGGCGCTCCTGGACGTCGGCAGCCCGTTCGGCGCGAGCGCGTCCGTTCGCGATGACGGCACTGAGGGAACAGCCGGCGACCTGACCGGCTACACGATCGTCGAGGCCGACGATCTCGCCGCGGCGAAGGCGCTCACCGATGGCCTCCCCTTCCTGTCCGGCAGTGACGGGAAGTGCGCGGTGGAGATCTTCGAGCTGCTGCCGATGTAGCAGGGACGGTCCGCCGCGCCTACGACCGCGGTGCGGCGGACCATTTGGCACTCAGCGTTCACCCGCCGGCCTGGCACGCCGGCGACTGTCTGCCGCACCCCCGTTCCGCGACGACATCCGCGAGGTCGCGGAACTGACCTCGGACCCGGATCTGCTCGCGATCGCGGATCTGAGCGAGGTGCCCGTTCCTCTGGGGCACCTGCGCGGCCTCGACCCGCAAACACGCATCATCATCACGACAGAGCTTTGCTACGAGGCAGACGAGGCCGCCCGGGTCAGCAGAGGCAAGGAGCGCCGGCCGGCCCTTGCCACGATCATGCCCGATGGAACGGTTATCGCCGGGGACGCGTTCCCCGCGCCAGCATCGTAACGACCCCGGCTCGCACGTCAGCGCCCGGCCGGCCGGGCAGCCACCCTATGACCCGGGATTAGTCCGCAAATCCGTTTGCGCCGGGACTAGTAGCCGCAGGCCAGCGCGATGCGCCGCCGCTGACGGCCAAAACTTGGCCCAACTCAGGAAAATGTGCGGGCGCACAACCGAACCGTGCACAACTCAGGATGCACAGGAGCGAACTTCGGAGGGCCGGTCCGAGACCGGGTCAGGCCGGGTGGCCTGCTATCTCGCGCTGAGACCGTACAGGAGGGCTGCCAGGGTGGCTCCGCTGATGATCTCACCTTTTATCGATCAGGAAAGGGACACCCGCGCCGGTGGTGCGGGAGGACCCGGCTGGTCATTGAGTGGACTGTCCGGCTGTGGGCCGGCGCGGGCTTTCATGATCACGGAGGATGGCGGGGCCTGGAGCACCCGCCATCCTCCGCGATCATGAAGTCGCGGGCCGCCGGCTCAGAGCCGGGCGGTCCACTCGATGACCAGCTGGCGAGGCGCAGTGCTGGGCTGGCCATCGATTTCGGATCTGGGATGCAACCCCCCGCGGCGGAAAACCCTCCGTGATCACGAATCGCGGCTGGGCGGCCCGCCCCCGCTGCCGCCCTCTCATCCGGCCGGCGTGGCATGCCGCGGCAGGCCGGGGTGATCGGCCCGGCGTGCGGGC
>DASVBE010000122.1:0-14926 GCA_036375995.1 Streptosporangiaceae bacterium
CCGGATGAGCAAGCGCCGATCACCACGACAGGGCACGACGAAACGAGCCATGAGGGCGCACGCTCCATCGGGCACCTCCCGTGGCGCGATCAGCCAGCGCCGCGGCGCGGAGCCTGTCGGGGGACGAGTACCTGCTGCGCCGGTCGCCTGGCCGTGGGCAGTTCGCAGTGCGGCGTGGCTGCGGGCGTGCTTCGCGACCGCGGGCCGGTGTGCTACAGAGGGATCCGGGCAAGGGGGCGCGCATGGATCAGCTCAGCCTGGGAGTCATAGCGCGGTCGCTGAAGGAGAACGAACGGCGGCTCGCGATCCATCCGCTGCATGCTGAGCGGATCGCTGCTGATCTGCGGGAACGTATCTACCTTGAGCACGGCTACGGTGAGCGTTTCGGCGTACCCGACGAGCATCTCGCGGCCTGCGTCGCAGGGCTTCGCACCCGTGCGGAGCTCGTCGCGGAATGCGATGTCATCTTGCTGCCCAAGCCGCAGCCACCGGACCTCGAAGGGATGCGGGAGGGGCAGGTCCTGTGGGGCTGGCCGCATTGTGTCCAGGACAAGGAGATCACCCAGCTGAGCGTCGACCGGCGGCTCACGCTTATCGCGTTCGAGGCAATGAACTACTGGTCGGCCGATGGTTCCTTCAGGTTGCACGTCTTTCATAAGAACAACGAGATGGCCGGTTACTGCTCGGTTCTGCATGCCCTGGAGCTCACCGGGATGACGGGCGAGTATGGCCGCCGGCTGCGGGCGGCTGTCATCGGCTTCGGGGCTACCGGCCGGGGTGCGGTAACGGCCCTGAACGCGCACGGCGTGAATGACGTAGACATCCTGACCCATCGCGACATCAACGCGGTCGCCTCGCCGATCCATTCAGCGCGCATGGTGCATTTCGAGCAGGACGCCGGCCGCAACCCTGGCCGCTGTCAAGCGCTGCCCGAGAGCGGCCCGGTGCCAGTGGCGGCGTTCCTCGCCGGGCACGACATCGTGGTCAACTGCGTGCTCCAGGACACCGAGGCACCGTGGATGTTCGTCACCAGCGCCGACCTGGACGCCTTCACACCCGGCAGCCTCATCGTCGACGTGTCCTGTGACAGGGGCATGGGCTTCAGCTGGGCACGCCCGACATCCTTCGCTCAGCCGATGCTCACCGTCGGCAATAACATCCGCTACTACGGCGTCGATCACAGCCCGTCGTACCTGTGGGACTCTGCCACCTGGGAGATCAGCGAGGCGCTGCTGCCGTACCTGCGTCCGGTGCTCGCCGGTCCCGCGGGATGGGACGCGAACCAGACCCTCCGGCGGGCGATCGAGATCCGCGACGGTGTCATCCAGAATCAGCGCATCCTGTCCTTCCAGCACCGCTTGCCGGACTACCCGCACCTGCCGCGGCCCTAGGAACAGCGGGCAAGCACGGTCGGCTCTGGGATCGCGGAAGAATCCGTGGGCGGCGGGGAAGAATCTCCGCTGCGCGCGGATCGCCCTCGCGCGGTGCACGGGCGGCACCCGTTTCCCCGCGTCTCCTGGGGATCTGATCCTTCCCCGTCATCTATGACAACGCCGGGCAGGGTCGCATAATGCCCGGTCAGAGTACCTGCTGGCGGCATTGTGACAGCCCCGGTATTCGCCGCGCCGTTCGCGGCGGCTGGCTTGGCCCGCGTTCAGTGCTCCGGGCCGGGCCGGCTCTCGCGTCCGTCTCCGTCAGGATCGCTGATCGGGTGGCCTGGTCTGAGCCGGCGGATGGCCAGCCAAGCGCCGCGTCAGTTCTTCTGCCAGGCTCTCGCGCAGCACCGTCAGCCGCGGGCTGACGGTGACCGGGACCGGCGAAGGGCTGCGCAGCGCGCGGGCGCTGGGTGGCAGCCAGCTGAGATCGTCCGCGCACCGTTGCCGCGCCGCGGTGAGCGGCTCGGCCGGGGCGAGGCGCCGGCCGTGACGCATGACCGGGGCGAGCAGCGGCTCGCAGCCGGGCGGCGCGGGCTCGCCGCGCAGCGCGAGAACATCGCCGCCGGGCCCGCGGTAGACCTGCTTGGCGCCCGGCTGGCTCACCTTGCCGGGCGACAGCTTCATCACCGGCCGGCCGGCATACGCCACCAGCTTGTAGGCGGAGTCAAGGTAGGGCGCATCCGCGGACACGCCCATCTTGGTGCCCACGCCGTAGGCATCGATCGGGGCGCCGCCCGCGACCAGGTCAGCGATGGCGTATTCGTCCAGGCCGCCGCTGGCGAAGATCCGGGCGTCGGCCAGCCCCGCGTCATCGAGCATGCAGCGCGCCGTCCGGGCCAGGGCCGCGAGGTCCCCGGAGTCCAGCCGGATCCCGACCGGCCCGGCCAGCCGGAGCAGCTGCGTCACCTTGATGGCGGCGCGCACGCCCTGCTCGGTGTCGTAGGTGTCGACCAGGAAGACTGCCTTGGCGGGGAAATCCCGGGCGAACGCGGTGAACGCGTCTTCCTCATCGCTGAACGCCTCGATAAAGGAATGCGCCATCGTGCCTGCGGCGGTCAGGCCGTGGCGGCGGGCCGCCTCGACGTTGCTGGTGGCTGTGAAGCCCGCGATCACTGATGCGCGCGCCGCCGCGAGGCCCGCATCGATTCCCTGGGTACGGCGGAAGGAGAAGTCGACCAGCTGAGCGCCGCCGGCGGCGAGCACGCACCTGGCTGCCTTCGTGGCCACGCTCGTCTGGAACGTGATGTGGTTCAGCAGCGCTGTCTCGGCCAGCTGCGCCTCCGCGACCGGCGCGGTCACTTCCAGCAACGGCTCACCGGCGAACACGACGCGTCCCTCGGGTATTGCCTGCACGTCACCGGTGAACCGCAGCCGCGCGAAGGCCCTGAGGGTGTCCTCGTCGTAGCCCTGCACCTGGCGCAAGTAGCCCAGGTCCTCCTCGGTGAACGAGAAATCTTCCAGGAACTGGAGGCAGTCCTCAAGCCCGGAGGCGACCAGGAACCCGCGGCCGGGCGGGAGCTTCCGGACGAACAAGCTGAACGTCGCCGGGCCCGTCATCGCCCGCCGCAGATAGCTCGCGGCCATGTTCAGCTCGTACAGATCGGCCAGCAGCCCGCCGGGCACTGTGAGCCTCCTTCGCATCCGGGCTGCCGCCGCGCGGGCGGCCACCCTTGCACCAGCCAGTCCGGGATCTCTCCTGCTCCCGGCCAGCCTGCCTACTGCTTACCGGGATGTTGCTCAACGGCAGTGTCGGCGGAGGGGAAGAACACGCTCTCGTGACCGTCCTTCCACCGCACCAGGTATGGCGGCGCGCCGTCATCGCCATGGATCTCGATGATCACTCCCTCGCGGTCCACATCACCCACGTGACGTCCCCTGATCACCAGCTCATCGCCCACCTTCGCGCGCATCGCCGGCCTCCTCTCCCAGCAGCATTTCCGGTGCGCCGCGGTTCGCCTCAGACGGCCGCAGCGTCCCGCTCGCCGGTGCGGACCCGCACTGCGGATTCCACCGGGGTGATCCAGAGCTTGCCATCGCCTATCGCGCCCGTGCGGGCGGACTTGACGATGGCATCCATCAGGATGCTGGCGTCCTGGTCGTTAACCACGATGTCCAGGCGGATCTTGGGCAGCAGTTCGGCGTCTGCTGTCGTGTCCTGGTGCGCAGCGACATGCCCGTGCTGCTGGCCGAAGCCAAGGACCTCTGTTGCGGTGAGCCCGCGTGCGCCGTTTCCCGTCACCACGCGGACGATCTGGTCAAGGTTCTCCGGCCTGACCACTGCCGTGATGAGTTTCATGACGTCTTGCCTCCAGTCAGTCCGGCCCGATGACGGTATGCGGCCGGCCGGTGCACTCGCTGCCGCCCGGTCCAGCATCAGCGGCAGCATTAGCGGCCGGTAGAGCCCCTTGGCCCGCGGCCCGGGGGGACTAAGGTCCGGTGCGCGCCGGGCCTGATGGCCCTGGCAGGCCCGGCCAGCTGGCGGGACATTGGCGCCGTACCCGCCAGGGGAAGCGTCGAAGAGCGGAGAACGGGAGGACGGACGGCCCAAACCGGCCGCCGGGACCCGCTGCTGTTACGGCAGATATCCGCTGTGTCGTGGCCGACGAGGCGCTTTCCTGGCGGGTGCCTTCGGTGCTTCGCGGGCAGACCTAGGTCCCGCTGATCCGGGCATCATGGCCCCTTGATCCCGGCCGGACCTCGTGGCGCAGTCTGAGCTAAAGGGCGCGGGAAGGCGGTCAGCCGATGAAGCAGAGCATCCGGCTCGGGCGGGTGGCGGGCATCCCGGTCGGGATGCACTGGACTGTCGCGGTGATTGCCGCCCTGGTGGCCGACACGCTGGCGGTCACAGTACTGCCGTCGGTCATCGCGCACCAGCCCGCCGGCCTGTACTGGGCGGCAGCGGCAGCCGGGTCAGTGCTCTTCGTTGCGGCGCTTGCCGCCCATGAGATCGCGCACGCGATCGTGGCCAGGCGCCGGGGCGTCAAGGTGCGCTCAATCACGCTGTGGATGCTTGGCGGGATCACCGAGCTGGAAGGAGATCCGCCGACCGCAGCCGCCGACCTGCAGATCGCCATCGCGGGCCCGGCGACGAGCCTGGCCGCGGGGATCGTCTTCGGCGGTGCCGCGGTCCTGGCCCGCTCTCTGGACGGCCCGGCGGTGTTCACCGCGGCCCTGGCCTGGCTCTCGCTGATGAACGTGACGCTCGCCGTGTTCAACCTGCTGCCCGGTGCACCGCTGGACGGCGGGCGCATCCTGCGCGGGCTGCTGTGGAAGCGCCACGGCGACCGGCAGCGCGCGAGCCGGGCCGCGGCACGGTCCGGGCAGGTCCTGGGCACCGGCATCGCCGCAATCGGCGTCCTGGAGCTGCTTGCCTGGCGGGACATTGCTGACGGCTTGTGGCTGATGCTGATCGGCTGGTTCCTGGTCACCGCGGCCCGCGCGGAACAGCAATCGGAGGCGGTCCGGGCCGCGCTGGCCGGGTTGCGCGTGCGTGATGTCATGCTCCCCGACCCGGACACCGGGAGTGCCTGGAGCAATGCCGCAGACTTCACCGCCCGGGTTGTCCTCTCCTCACGGCAAAGCGTGTTCCCCGTGGTCAGCATGGACGGCGGCCTCATCGGAGTCGTCTTCGCTGAGGCGCTGGCGCGCGTCCCGCCCGCCAGCCGGGCGACGACACGGCTCGGCCAGGTCCGCACGCCGCTGCCGCCGGCCTATGTCTGCCGCCCCGATGCCATGGCCAGCTCGCTGCTGGGCCGGGCGCCGCTGCGCGGCCAGGTGCTCGCCGTGGTCGTCGACGACGGCCAGGTGACCGGCCTGGTGACCACCGCGGAGCTGCGGCTCGCCATGCTGCGAGCTGGCTGCGAGCCAGGGCACCGGGACTATGACTCGCAGATCGATCCCGGCCCGAAGACCCGGACCGAACGGCACCATCCCGCACGCACACCATCGAACGACCAGCCGGCGGCGGATGCTCTGAGGCGGCAGTGAGCGCCAGTGCACCCGGACGCGGCACGTGACCACCGGGCCGAAGGTCCCGGGAGCACGGTCATTCGGCCTCTGGGCCGCGACGGTGGCACGGCCTGAGATCGGAGCACCCGGTAACCGGGGGACCGAGATCTTTCGCGGTGGCCTATGGCTGCACGAACGATAGGGGAAGATGCGATGAACCAGGCAGACCGGCCCGAGCGCCGGGAACCGTCGATGACGGCCCTTGAGGAGCGCGTGCATCTGCTCGAGTCCACGGTAGCCACGCTCGCCGACGCGCTGCGGCTGCTGGCGCACGGGCTCGAGGGCGGGCCCCTGTCCGGGCCCGGTGACCAGCCGGCGGCCGAAGCCGCCAGAAAGGCATATGACCTGCTGCTCGCCATTGAGGTACGGCCAGCGCAGGAAACGGGCCCCGACAGCCTGGACCTGCGTACCAGGGGCTCACGGCCTCGGTGAGCACGGGAGGAAAGACCGAGGGTGATCGATCGCACGGTCGAGGCGGTGGTGTGTTCGAGCACATCGACCGGCAGCTGGGTGCCGCCCGGCTGGGCCCGGCGCTTGTGGCTGTATGTAATTCGGGTTCGGAGTGGCGCTCGCCGCCGGGGCCCACCTGATGCGCTTCCGGGGCCGGAAGCAATTCGGGTGCTGCCGGGTCCAGCGGCAATTGCCATAGGGCTAGTCGTTCCGGTGCCTTTCGGAAAGGCCCGCCAGAACGGCGGTTTCACCGGCTCTCTCGTCATGGGCCGGGAGACTCCCGGCGCTGGCATCCGGAGCGCTGGTGTGGATGAGCGCTGGCGCAAGCCGCCACGCGAGGCCGGCCAGGATACCCAGCGGAATGGGGGGCAGGTAGGTGACGGCCCGGAACACGAGCACGGCCGCGATCACCTTCACGCTGGTGCGGTGATCGGCGCCGGCGGCAAGGATGCCGATCAGCCCGAGTTCGGTGACCCCGAGGCCGCCTGGGGTGACGGGCAATACCGTGGCCAGCCGGACGAATGCGAAGGCAGCCAGGGAGAGCTGCCAGGGCACCTGGTCCTGGGACAGGCCGGTGGCACGCAGGCACGCAAGGAGGGTCAGCCACAGGACGAGCTGGCTGGCCGCTGTGGCGGCGGTGATCCGCCAGCCGCGGGCGGCGAGCAGGTTGGCGGCCCGGTCGCGGAAGCCAGTCAGCAGTCCGGCCACGCTGGAGGGCGGCGGCCGGCGCGCCAGCCGGCAGGCGATGGGCAGCGCGCGCTGCAGCCAGCAGTCGGCGCGGAGTGCGGCGGACTTGCTGCGCAGCAGCAGGCCGAATCCACCGACCGTGGCAGCAAACAGCACCAGGCTCACCACCGCGCCGGCTACCAGGTCGGCCCCGGGGCGGCCGGCCGTCGCCAGGATCAGCAGCGCGACGACCGGCAGGCTGGCGCGGACAACGACGTTCCAGATCCCCGATACCAGGGTGTAAAGCACGTAGTCAGCCGAGCTGACGCCCCAGCTGGACAGCATCGCCCAGCTGACCCCCATGGCCAGGGCGCCACCTGCGGGCAGCGTATTGGCTACCGCCGTGGAGCCAAGGTTGGCCACCGCCGCTTCACGCAGCCGTATCGATGGCAGCACCGCGCAGAGCGCTATCCAGCACGACACCATGCTCCCGGCGGCGACTGCGCCAACGAGCAGAGCCTGCGCCCACGTCATGGCCTCGATGGTGGCCCATACACCGCGGTAGGACGCCAGATGCGGGACGGCGAACCCGAACGTGGCCACGACGAGAGCAGCCGATACCGCGATGCGGAGGATCTTCCGGCCACGCGCCCGCCGGGGCCCGGTGGGCGCTGGCCGCCGCGGCCGGACCTTAGCAGCGCGGTCCGCTCGGTCCGGCGCGATCACGGCGGATGGATCTTCGGCTGAGCAGCACAGGGGCCTCCCTGGCCGGGTACTCACCGCTCGTCACGCTGATGTCCGGGCCCGTCAGGGTCGACGAGCCGGCCGTCCTCGCGCAGTCCCGTAACCTCCCCCGAGGCGGCGCTGTGAACGTCGGGCACGGCCGGATCACCGGCGCCGCTGGGGCTGACCCAGCGGCGCCGGTGATCCGGCCTCGGGTGCTGCCGCCCGGTCAGGATTGGCATAGCTGCTCCCAGCCGAAGACCAGCCGGGCCGCTATGGCCATAACCAACTCCTCAGAAAGTGCCGGGCCTGGCTCTCGCGGCGGTCGCTCCGCCGGGCAGATCCCGATGGCCGGGGCAAGTTCCCGGAAGTTTTCCATCGCTTCCCCGGCGTTCTCCGGGCATCGGCCCATGCACAAAGAAAACCCCGGCACCCTGCTGCCGCGCTCGCGGTCTCGCGAGGTCCAGCTGCCGGGGTCCGGAGCAGTGACCTCACCATACGCCCCGCTGGGCTTCGCGGCTAACCGGACTGACCGGGCCCTGGCGGGGCACGTGAGCACCCTTACCGCTGGGCGGGCCGGGGCGGCGGATGGAACCTGCGCAGCCAGCCGGGGGTGGGGCCTGTCGTCGAGGCAGATGTCACGACTCCCGGCAGGAGCGACGCGCAAGCCGCAAAGACGGAGCCCGGTGCTTGCTACGGGCTGATTCCGCCGATGGACACTAGGGCCGCGGCGGGGTAATCTGAATCATTGCTCCGGACCCCGGCAGCTGTCCCCGAAGGGGGCAGTGAAGGACCGGGGTTTTTTTCGTGTTCGGGCCAGCGCCAGGAAAGGTGCAGCGGCCCAGAAAAGGGCAAGAGACTGCGGGAGATCATTTCTCCCACCGCGACCTGTCGCGCAGGACCAGCTACCCAGCATGTCATTCCGTCACTGCCTGAGGAGCCGGTTATCGAAGTTATCGCATGGACCGTTGCCGGCCCTGGGGCAGGCTCGCGGGGGGATCGGAAGCCATGAACGTCGTTGCGCTGCTAGCCCTGGTGCCGTTGGTGCTGTCTGCTGTGCTGGGACTGTCCTGGCTGGAAAACCACCTCCTGCCCCCGCCCGCCCAGCCGGGCGTCAGCCGCCTCGGCCCGCGCCGTACCTGCCGTACCGCAGGGCGGGTCCTGGCCCCGGGAGGCGGCCGTGCCCCGGAGGCCAGCAGCCGCGGGTCCGCCGGCTGCCGCTGGCGGCAACTGGAGAGAAGCACCTACCATGCCCGCCCAGCCCGCCGCTCTCAGATCCGCGCAGCGCATCGTGTCCGATGACGGTAGGGCGCCGTTCCCCGGCGGCGGCGAACCGCCCCTTACCGCTGTGGGCCGCCTCCGGGCGGGGGTGACGGGCGCGTTGGTCATCGTTCTGTTCGCCGGGCTGGCCGCGGCCGTGTCGCTGGGCGTGCCGTTCGCGGCGGGCTGGCCCGATCCTGTCCGCCTCGCTGCCCGCCGCCGTCCTCCGGCCCAGGACCGGCCCCAGGCCGCCCTGCCGCCACCGGGACGGTGAGCGTGCCCGCCCGCGAGCAACGGGTCCTTAACGAGATAGAGGTCATGCTGCAGGCCGGCGAGGAAAGGCTGGCCTCGATGTTCGCGCTCTTCACACGTCTGGCCAGGGATGAAGGAATGCCGGGGACCGAGGATCTGGGGACCCGGTCCCGGTGGCCGTGCCGCTGGCTGAATCCGCTGCTGGCCACGGGTCCGGACGTGCGGGATGCCAGCCAGCGGTCAAGGCCGGCAGGCCGGCCGGGGACTGGCAGGCCGGGCGGGCGATCACGCGGCTTCGGCTGGCGGTCCCGGCCGTAGCGGTCGCCGTGCCCCTCGTCGTGAGCACGACCAGCGTGACCGCATGCGGACCGGCGCCCGCGGGGCACGGCTCCGGGCCTGCACTCAGCCGGTACGCGCCGGCCCGGGAGGACGGTGTTTGCCGGTCACGGCCTGCGCCGTGAGCCGCGCCGGGGCGCGGGCCGTAGCTGCCCGCCGGGCCGCTGCGGGGCCCTGGCCGCGGCGTCGCCGGTGAGCGGTTCGGTCCCGTCGATGAAGGCCTGGGCCAGGTCGGCCAGGCGCAGGTTGCGGTCGCGGGCGGCGCCGCGCAGGAGGCTGAATGCCTGGGTCATGTCGATGCCGAGCCGCTCGGCGAGCTTGCCTTTGGCTTGCTCGATGATGACCCGGCTGTTCAGCGCGGTCTGCAGTTGCTCATTGAGGGTGTCGCTCTGGCGCATGCTGCGCTCGTGCAGCAGGCTGATGGTGGCCACGTCCGCCAGGGCCTGGCCGATGCGCACGTTCGCGGGATCGAAGGCGCCTGGGGTGGCGCGGAACAGATTCAGCGCGCCGATGACCTGGTCGCGAAGCCGCATCGGCAGGGCCTGCACAGCGGCGAATCCGGCCTGCCGGGCGGCGGCGGCGAACCGGGGCCAGCGGTGCGCTCCGGCGTCCAGGTCGGCGGCGGTCACGGGCTGGCCGGTCCGGAAGCAGTCCAGGCAGGGACCTTGGTCGTTTTGCAGCTGGAACAGCTCCAGCAGCCGGGCTGCTTCGCTGGAGGCGGCCACCACCCGGAGCTCGCCGCGCGGGTCGGCCAGCAGCAGCCCGGCGGCGGAGACATCCAGCAGCACAACGCTGCGGTCGGTGAGCACGTGCAGGAAGTCGATGACGTCGAAGTCGTCGACCATGGTGTCGGTCAGCTCGACGAAAGTCTCTGACAGCAGTTGCCCGTCCATCTCACTCACCCTCCTGGAAGCGCCGCAAGTACCGGTCGCGGGAGCCCGTGCAGGGCGGCGTGTGCGCTGGCGCAGGGCGGGTGTTTCACGACTCACCATCCTGGGACGGGCCGGGGTCCGGGTACAGCCGCAGGCGGCGGGCGACGATATCCCGGGCAACATCAGTCAGCCGGAGGTCGTTGACGTAAGCATAGGCCCGCAACCGTATGAAGGCGTCCGCGATACCGGTTCCGAGTTGCTCGGTGAGCATCCCGGTGGCCTGGTCGATCTCGGCCCGGTGCAGTGCCAGGTCCGCAGGCTGCCCGCCAGGGCCGGCCTCCGCCCCAGGGCCGCCCACGGCCTGGCCGGGGGCGTCAAGCAGCAGCAGGGTCGCGGTGTCGGCGAAGACCAGCGCGTCGCCCAGCTGGGAGGTGCTGAGCGGGCCGGGCTGGGTCCGGTACATGCCGAGCACGCCGGCCCGGATCGCCCCGATCCGCAGCGGGAACGCGAAGATCGCCCCGGCTCCGGCCTGACATGCCGCGGGGGTGAAGGCCGGCCAGCGATGCGCGGCTTCCGTGGTGCCAAGGTCCGAGGCCAGAACGGGCCCACCGGAGGCGGACACATCCAGCGATGGTCCTTCTCCCAGGGTCAGCTGGAGCTCTGCGAGCTGGTCGCTGACCACATCAGCAATCCATATCAGATGGACGGCGTCCCCGTCGCCGGCCGCCGCCAGCCAGCCGCCAGTGACACTGACCGCGGCCACGGCCGCCGCGCACGCATCGGCGGCGGACACGTCCCCGCCCCGCCGGGCCGCCTGGACGGCGATCAGGGCCCAGATCCTTCCCGCCCGGCTAACGGTCATCCGCGCAGCCAGCCCAGCAGTCCCGTATGGCGGGGGCCGGCCGGCTCGCATAGCGCGAGCGGGCTGGAAGAGCCAGGCCATCCTGGACGACCGGAGGCCATGTCGCGCAGGAGCGGCGAAGCTCCCGCCCCTTCCGCTCGTCTTCGCGGGTCACCATGCCCCTCCCCGGTTCGCGTTGCTGACCGCGTGGCGGCGGGCGCGGCCAGCGTATCTCGCTGAGCAACGCCTCGGTCACTTTCAGCTCCTAGCGGTACTGGCCGTCCTCCGGCCATGAGCCCCTGGCCGGGCTGTCGTTGCGCTGGCGGGCCGCGGCCTGCGGCGGGGCAAAGCGGAGGCTGAGGCCGAGGCCGGGCAGTGCGCGCAGGAACCACAGGGCCGATGCGCCAGTTCCGGCGACGACCAGCGCGATGGTCACAACGGTCGAGAGCATCAGGAACAGGCCCGCCGGCTCGGTCATCATCATGACCGCGAGGCAGGCGGTGAGCAGCAGGAAGATGCCTGCCCACAGCCAGGTCGTGTGCTGGAAGAAGCGGTGCAGGCCGGGGTGGCGGACAGCCGGCTCCCGCAGCGCGACCATTTCAGCGGCGAGCCGGGCCACCAACGGGTCCGGGCCCCGTGCGGTCCGGGCGAACAGGACACACAGGCAGAGGTTCCCGAGCGGGATCTGGAGCAGGAAGATCCACAGCTCGCCGGTTGCGAGGAGCACGGCGGTCTGCAGCGTCAGCACGACGGCGGAGATCGTCATGAGGCTGGGGACGCACCGGGTGGCGGCCTTGCGGATAGCCACGGTGGCCCAGGTCGCTGCGAGCCCGGCGACCAGCCCGGCATCGCGTCCGGCCAGCCAGGCGGCGAGTGCCCACGCGGCGGCCGGGAGCCCGGCTGACTCGGTCAGGCTCCACGTGATGGTGCGCAGCAGCCGCAGCGGCCGGGGGAGCTCCAGGTGCCCGGGGATTCGCGAGCCGGACATCAGCTGCGGGGATGCGCTGATCATCAGCGATCAGCCTGGCCAAGGCGGGTCGCTGACCTGCGGGTCGCCCTCGCGCAGGGGCAGGCGGGCGACCTTGCTGGCTCTCCCTGGCCGGATGGCCGCTGGGCGGCTGTTCTTCCTGGTGCGCACCGGTGAGTCCCCTTAGGCACGTCCAGGTGAGGAACGCGGTAGCCGGTTATACGGGATAGATCGCGGTGGGAGAAGGTTCTTCCGGGGATTTCACCGGCCTTCTGGCTCCGCGGCGTCTTGCCTGCACCGTTTCCGGGTGCAAAAACAGAACTCCGGGCCCTTCAGCTCATCCGCTGATATTCAGGGAAATGAGCCACCGAGGTCCGGAGCGACAATCCGAATATTACTCTAATCCTGCTCTGCTGCATAGGCCATTCCGCGGATGCGGCATCCCGGGCCCGGGTGCGCCGGCCTCGCACGGCAGGTGCCCGGACATCGTGGAACGCTGGAGGTCAGTACCTGATGCCGGCGCACCGGCCGGCGGCACCGGTGGGATACGAAAGGGCGGACGATGATAGCCAGGACATGGCGGGGCTGGGTCAGGACCGAGCAGGCCGGCGCCTATGTGGAGTACATCACCCGGACCGGGCTGAGCGGATACCGCCAGACACCGGGCAACCTGGGCGCTCAGATGTGGACCACCGACCTGGGCGACGGCCGCACCGAGGTCATGACGGTCAGCTGGTGGTCATCGCGGACGGACATCAAGGGCTTCGCGGGCCCCGACATCGACGTCGCCGTCTTCTACCCCGACGATGACAGCTACCTCATCGACCGCGAGACCACCGTTAAGCACTACGAGGTCGCGCAGAAGCTGTAACACCACCGGACATCCCGCATCCCCGGCCTGGAGTTGCCGTGATCCGCTACCCGCGATCCCGGGTCCGGGCATCATGCGGCATGCCCGCTGCGCGCTCTTCTGCCGCGGGTGGTGCGTTATTCCCCGGCGAATTCCATCCCCCAGCTGATCACCTCGGCGGGATGCAGCCGGAGGAGGGGCCCGGTGGGCTGGCCGTCGGGCCCGGTCGCGTCCGCCAGGGCCTCGGCCATGCCGCGGATCATGACGCACCGGGGCCGCCACGGCGGCAGCACGTCATCGACCACCAGGGCGACATGCGGGTTGTGCTGGGCGTTGCGGAACTTCCGGGTCCGGGCGAAGTCCCGGCCGCCGATGTCGATGACGTCCAGCCCGGGGTTGTAGTGCCAGCCCAGGGGCACAACGTGCGGCATCCCGGCGGCGTCGATGGTCGCAAGCCGGCCGAGCCTGCCTTTGGCCAGGTAGGCCAGCTCGGCCTCAGAGAACACGCTCATCTGGCACCTGCCTGCCGCGATCGTGACGGGCCACTGGGCCCGACGCTACACGCACCGGCCAAGATCACAGTGTCCGCGACCCGGGGGACGCCCGGTTCTGCTGGAGATCGCCGACGATGCTTCCCGGGGCCGGGGGAACTGCACTGCATGATGCTGGACCCGGGGATGCGGCGCCGCCGTACCCCATGACGCCGGCGATACCGCATGCGACGATCAGGTTTGCCCAGCCCGCCTGCCAGATTGCCCGCGATCCGGCGGTTGCCGTAGCCTGATCGAGTCGTTCATGCCGCTCCGGACCCCGGTGGCCATTCCCCCGTCGCCAGGAGGATCAGTGGCAGGACATGACCTGGGTCACCGGTTCTCTGATACCGGCCCGCAGATGGTGATCGTTTACGCGCCAGACCACCGGCCGGTGGCCAGGATCCCCGTACCGCACGCAGAGCGTTCTGGCTGGATGCTGCGCGGGGCCTGCCGCAGCGAGGATCCTGAGCTGTTCTTCCCCATCTCCGCGGCGGGTCCCGGGCTCGCGCAGGTCAGCTCAGCGAAGGCCGTCTGCGGCCGCTGCCCGGTGCGGGCGAACTGCCTGTCCTACGCCCTGATAACCCGGCCGGACGGCATCTGGGGCGGGACGACCAGGGAAGAACGCTGGGCCAGCCTGCCTCGGGCACAACGTCCTGAAGACCGCCTTTCCGGGCATCTGGCCACGGACTTACGTGGCTGACGGCTGTGCCGCGCGGCCGCACGATCAGCTGTTCGGCCAGGCCGGTCAGCCAGCCTCCGGCGCTCAGCTCCGCGCCGAACCACACCGCAGCGCGAACGGCACCGAAGCGGCGAGCCGGACAGACGGTGCCGCGGCGGGGCCGCTGGGGTCCCAGTAGCCGCGATGCGACCGCCAGTAGATGGTCTCGCCGTGCGAGGTCCAGCGCATCCGGGTGTAGTACCGGACGCCGTTGTGGCTCCGCACCCGGTGCAAATAGACCCGGACGGGGTGCTGGTAGCGCGGGCACCGGTAGCCCGGGGTGAGGGTGCGGCCGGGGATCTGCTCATCCAGGACGATGGATGACCAGAGACCCAGGTCACGTCCAGCGGGCCGGGCTCGCGCGCCCAGCGCCGGGCCGGCGTGAGGGGCAGGCCAGGCCGCAGCCCATTACGCCGAGGTCCGGCGTTCCGGGAATGCCCTGACGCCGGGCCGGCCGGCGCCACCCCTATCGGTGCACCAGGAATCGGCATAGTGTCGCAAGGAGAGCGCCTGCCGCACCCATCGCTGGGTATGGGCAGGGGCGCCGGTGATCGCGTCGCTCTGGACCCTGGCGACATGGCCAGTCACGGCTGGAAGGGCCGAGGGTGCTTAGCGATGGGCAAATTGTTCAGGGTGGCCGGCGCCGCCTCGGCAGTAGCACCGGATCTGCCCGGGCCCGGCGTGCAGCCAACCCGAGGTCCCCCGTCCAGCAGGGCAGCCGGCGTGCCGGAGCCAGCGCCGGGCCTGACCGACGATCACGACCGCATCGCCGGGGGCCTGGATGATGTGTTGCGCCGGCTGTTCTCGGCAGGGCTGGCTCTGGAAACCGCGCTGGGGCTGATCGGCGAGGACCGCGCTGCGGGCTCGATCCAGGATGCTGTCAGCGAGCTGGATCAGGCGATCACCGTCATCAGGGGCATGGCGATTTAGCTTCCGCTGGCCGGACGAGTTCGCCACCCGCGGGGACCGGGCGCTAGCTGGGGGAAGTAGCCGGTCATCCCTCCCGCGAGGAGC
>DASVBE010000149.1:0-12497 GCA_036375995.1 Streptosporangiaceae bacterium
GGGTCGGTCCCGACCCCCGCTCGTACACCCGCATCTCCGCCCGCCGGTCCCCGGTGAGCCGCACCACCTCGACGTTCGCCCCGTCCGGGAACTCGGCCGGGTCCAGCAGCGGCGCGGCGGACAGGTCGTAGGACCCGAGCGGGCCGTCGGCCAGCACCGCCAGGTGCGGGTTGCCCATCGAGATCCGCAGCCCGGTGCAGCTCAGCCCGCCGATCACGGCCCGTCCCTGGCCCAGGATCGCGGGCACCCCCATCTCCGCGGTGACCGAGCCGTCCGGCTCCGCCCGCACCTTGCGCCACCCGGCCCGGGTGCCCACGGTGAACGCCAGCGTCCCGGCCAGACGGTGGTCGAGCAGGTAGCGCGTGAACACCCGGATGCCGTTGCCGCACATCTCGGCCAGGCTGCCGTCGGAGTTGCGGTAGTCCATGAACCACTCCGGGCTCAGCCCGTCCGCGTCCGGGGGGACCGGCGCCAGGCCCGCGTCGTGCAGCGCGGACACCGCACTGGGCGCGTCGGCCGGCACGACCCGGAGCACGCCGTCCGCGCCGATCCCGGCCCGCCGGTCGCACAGCCGCCGGACCAGTTCCGGCGTCAGCCCAAGCGCATCATCGAAGTCCGGCAGCACGACGAAGTCGTTCTGGGTGCCATGCCCCTTGGCAAACCGCATACGCCGATAGTAGCCACGCTGTCACCGGCTAACCGCTGAGCTGGTCAGATGATGGTTGAACGTGGTGTGCCGACGGAGCCAGCGGCTAGCACAGTCTCTTAAGCGGCCCGCAGCGAGCGGCTAGCATAGTGAGGGCTTTCCGGCCTGCCGCCGGGTCGTCGGCGGGGAGCCAGGTGATCCTGGGGTCGCGGCGGAACCAGGATTCCTGCCGCCGGGCGAAGCGGCGGGTGGCCTTCGCGGTCTCCGCGGCGGCCTGCTCCTCGGTCCATTCGCCGTCGAGGAATCTCAGGACCTGCGCGTAGCCCAGCGCGCGGCTGGCGGTGCGGCCGTCCCGCAGGCCGCGGCCTTCCAGGGCCCGGACCTCGCGGACCAGGCCGTCCCGCCACATCCCGGTCACCCGCCGGTCGATGCGCCGGTCGAGCTCGGCCCGCGGCAGGGTCAGGCCGACCTGCTGGACCGGGTAGCGGGACTCGAAGCCGGGCAGCACGGCGCTGAACGGCCGCCCGGACAGCTCCATCACCTCCAGCGCGCGGACGATCCGGCGGCCGTTGCCGGGCAGGATCGCCGCGGCCCCGGCCGGGTCGGCTGCGGCCAGGCGGGCGTGCAGCGCGGCCGGGCCCACCGCGGCCAGCTCTTCCTCCAGCCGGCCGCGCACCGCGGGGTCGGTGCCGGGGAACTCGAGCTCGTCGATGACCGCTCGTATGTACAGGCCCGAGCCGCCGACCAGGATGGGGAGCCGGCCGCGGGCGTGGATGTCCCCGATGGTGCGGCGGGCCAGCCGCTGGTACTCAGAGACACTGGCGGTCTCGGTGACGTCCCAGATATCGAGCAGGTGGTGCGGGATGCCGGCCCGCTCGGTCTCGGTGAGCTTGGCCGTTCCGATGTCCATCCCGCGGTACAGCTGCATGGAGTCGGCGTTGACGATCTCGCCGTTCAGCGCCGCGGCGAGCCGGAGCGACAGGCCGGACTTCCCGGTGGCGGTCGCCCCGACGACGGTGATGACCGGCAGCGGCATCTGCCTAGTGTGCCAGCCGCTCAGCCGGCCTTCAGCCGGCCAGCTGTCCGGCCGGCCAGCCGTTTCAGCCGGCCAGCACCGCGGCGTCCGGGCCGGCCGCCCAGGACGCGACCAGGTAGCTGACGTCGTACGGCGCGGTCTGGTGGCGCAGGAGCCCGTGCAGCCCGCCCTTCTGGGCCGCCGCATCCGCCGCGGCGCCGGCCAGCACTTGCCAGGGGGCCCGGCCGGTGACCCGCAGTTCCGCGGCCCGGTCCGGGTCGAGCCGGGCCAGCGCGCCGGCGTCCGCGGCGGCCAGGGCGGCGGCGATCCCGGCGTCGTACTCCTCGGCCTCCGGGTCCGGCGCACCCGGCACGCCGATCGCCTTCCTCGCCGAGGCGTCGCCCATGACCAGCATCGCCACCCGCGGCGCCAGCCCAGCCAGCCGTACCCCAAGCCGTCTGCAGGTCGCCGGCTCCGCGGTATCCGCCACCGCGCACAGCGTCACGGCCAGGCCACCACCCGCACCCCCAGCCTCAGCCCCCGGCGCCGCACCTCCAGCCCCGCCAGCGCCACCAGCGCCGCTGGCTCCAGCCCCACCAGAACCGCCAGTCACATCAAAACTGCCAGCACCATCGGCGCTATCCATCGCGGCGGTCACTTCTGACGCGGGTATACCGGTGGCTGCCAGGGCCTCAGTGAGGAGCCAGGTTCCTACCGTGAGGGACAGCGGGAGGACTGGGTGGCCGGGGCCGGTGGACCACGGGATGCCGTAGCGGTGCAGGCTGCCTGCGGAGGGCCAGGGGTAGGTGCGGCCGGACGGGGCGCTGCCGACGATGGCGATCAGGTCCGGGCGGGCGCGGATCAGGCCCCGGGCCGCGGCAGCGCAGGCGGCCCGCAGGTCCGCCAGTTCCGGCCCGGAACCGGCTTCGCCCATCGCGGCCGGGATCAGCACCGGCGGGTGCGGGCACACCGCCGCCGCGACCAGCACCGCCGGCTAGCCGGGCCGGCCGACGGCGGGCATCCCGAGCAGGACCCCGCCCGCGCGGTCCCCGCTGGCCGCGGCGCCGTCCGCGGCGGCCTGCCGGCGCTCCCACGCGTCGCCGCCGCGGGTCCGCCGGACGCTGACCGGCGGGCCGTCCGCGATCAGGTAGTGCGGCGCGGCGCGGGTGATCACGGTGGTGACCATGTCGCCCGGGCGCGGGCTGGTGCCCGCGGGCGCGAAGTGCACCAGGCGGTTGTCCCTGGCCCGGCCGGACAGCCGGTGCGTGGTCTCGTCCTTGCGGCCTTCGCCGGCCGCGACCAGGACCTCGGCCTGCTGCCCGGTGAACGCCTGCTGCCCGGCCAGCAAGGTCTCCTCGACCAGCGCGACCAGCCGCTCGTACCGCTGCTGCACGACGCCGGCGGGCACCTGGGCGTCCATCGTGGCGGCCGGGGTGCCGGGCCGCGGCGAGTACCGGAACGTGTAAGCGCCGGCGAACCGGGCCTGCCGGACCAGGTCCAGGGTGGCCTCGAAGTCCTCCTCGGTCTCGCCGGGGAAGCCCACGATGATGTCGGTGGTGATGGCCGCGTCCGGCATGGCCGCCCGGACCTTGGCCAGGATGCCGAGGTACTTGTCCCGCCGGTAGGCCCGGCGCATGGCACGCAGCACGGCGTCGGACCCGGACTGCAGCGGCATGTGCAGCTGCGGCATCACATTGGGCGTCTCGGCCATGGCCGCGATCACGTCGTCGGTGAAGTCCCGCGGGTGCGGCGAGGTGAACCGGACCCGTTCCAGGCCGTCGATCTCACCGCAGGCCCGCAGCAGCTTGCCGAAGGCCAGCCGGTCGCCGAACGCGGCGCCGTAGGAGTTCACGTTCTGCCCGAGCAGGGTGACCTCGAGGACGCCGTCGTCGATCAGGGCACGGATCTCGGCCAGGATGTCGCCCGGCCGCCGGTCCTCTTCCCGGCCGCGCAGGCTGGGCACGATGCAGAACGTGCAGGTGTTGTTGCAGCCGACCGAGATCGCGACCCATGCCGAGTGCGCCGAGTCCCTCCGCGCGGGCAGCACCGAGGGGAACCGCTCCAGCGAGTCGAGGATCTCGACCTGCGCCTGCTCCTGCACCCGGGCCCGCTCCAGCAGAACCGGCAGCGAGCCGATGTTGTGCGTGCCGAACACCACGTCCACCCACGGCGCCCGCTGGGTGATCAGCGCCTGGTCCTTCTGCGCCAGGCAGCCGCCCACCGCGATCTGCATGCCGGGACGGCTGTTCTTCACCGGCAGCAGGTGCCCGAGGTTCCCGTACAGCCGGTTGTCCGCGTTTTCCCGTACCGCGCAGGTGTTGAACACGACCACGTCCGCGGCCGAGCCCGCCTCGGCCCGCTGGTAGCCGGCCTCCTCGAGCAGCCCGGCCAGCCGCTCGGAATCGTGCATGTTCATCTGGCAGCCGTAGGTGCGGATCTCATAGCTGCGCAGTTCGCCGGAACGCGCCATGCCCACCAGAGTAGACCCGCCGGCGGGCCTGCCTGGCCGGCCCGCCTGGCCAGGCCGGACGCGCTGTGCCCTAGATTCTGATCTCTGTTCTCAAATCGGGCCAAGTCCGGAATGATCTAACCCGCCCGTGTCCGGAACACCGCTAACCAGGGGGCCGCAGTGGTGCACGATAGCCCTATGACAGACAGCGCGTCGGCGCTGGACGAAGGGGAGGCCGGCATGGGTGCGGGGCACGACGAGGACAGCGCCGCACAGGCCGGCCCGGACGCTGGCCATCCTGCCGCCGACGGAGCTGGCGGGCTCCCGCAGGCCCCGTTCGGCAGCTGGCCGTCGCCGGTCTCCGCGGCGGACGTCGCGCGGGGCCGGGTGCGCCTGTCGTTCCCCACCGTGATCGGCGCTGACCTGTGGTGGCAGGAGGGCCTGCCGTCCGAGGGCGGCCGGATCACGGTCATGCACCGCGGCCCGGACGGCAAGCAGCGGGCGCTGCTGCCGGGCCCGTGGAACGCGCGGACCCGGGTGCACGAGTACGGCGGGCTGTCGTACCTGCCGGTGCCGCCGCGCGGGCCGGACGGCGCGCGCGGCATCGTCTTCGCGAACTTCGCCGACCAGCGGCTGTACCTGGCCGCCGGCCAGGACCCGCCGCGGCCGATCACCCCGGACCCGGCCGCCGCGGGCGCGGCCTCCGGCGAGCCCTGCGGCCTGCGGTTCGCCGACTTCACGCTCTCCCCGGACGGCACCGAGGTGTGGTGCGTCCAGGAGCTGCACAACGACGGCAAGGTGACCCGGTCGATCGTGGCCGTGCCGCTCGACGGGTCCGCGGCCGGTGGCCACGACGAGATCCGCCAGCTGGCCTCGGGCAGTGACTTCTTCGCCTTCCCCACCCCGTCGCCGGACGGCAGCCGGCTGGCCTGGATCTCCTGGAACCACCCGCACATGCCGTGGGACGGCACCGAGCTGCGGGTGGCGGCGGTGAAGAGCGGGGTCGCCGGGCCCGGCCGGGTGGTCAAGGGCGGGCTGCGGGAGTCGGTCCTGGCGCCGGTGTGGCGGGACAACACCAGCCTGTACGTGGCCACCGACTGGACCGGCTGGTGGAACATCTACCAGGTGGGGCTGACCGGCGAGCCGCCGCTGGCGCTGTTCCCGGCCGAGGAGGAGTTCGCCGGCCCGCTGTGGCAGCTGGGCGCCCGCCCGTTCGCCATGCTCGGCGACGGCAGGCTGGCCGTGCTGCACGGCCGCGGCGGAGCCCGGCTCGGCATCCTGGACCCGGAGACCTACGAGCTCGTGGACCCGGACATCCCGTTCAGCGAGTTCGTGCCCGGCCTGTCCGCGGACGGCACGGTCATCGCGGCGGTGGCCGGCGGCCCGCGGGTGGCCATGTCGGTGATCTCCGCGGACACCGCGACGTCCAAGGTGACCGTGCTGCGCAGCGAGATGGCCGAGCTGCCGGACGAGCGGTATCTGCCCGACGCCCGGCCGGTGGACCTCGAGGGCCCGTTCGGCCGGGTCGTGCACGCCCTGGTCTACGAGCCCACGAACCCGGTCGTGACCGGCCCGGCGGGCGAGCGCCCGCCGTACGTGGTGTGGATCCACGGCGGCCCGACGGCCTGCTCGATCGGCCTGCTGGATATGGAGAAGGCCTACTTCACCAGCCGCGGCATCGGGATCATCGACGTCAACTACGGCGGGTCGACCGGCTACGGCCGGCTGTACCGGGAGCGGCTGCGCCGCCAGTGGGGCGTGGTGGACGTGGAGGACGCCAAGGCCGCCGCGCTGTCGCTGGCCGCGGCCGGGCAGGCGGACCGGGCCCGGCTGGCCATCAGGGGCGGGTCCGCGGGCGGCTGGACTGCGCTGGCCGCGGTGACCACCGGCGCGGTGCGCGACCCGGTGTTCGCCGCCGCGGCCTCGTACTTCGGTGTGTCGGACCTGAGCGGGTTCGCGGAGATGACGCACGACTTCGAGTCGCGTTACCTGGACGGGCTGATCGGCCCGCTGCCCGGGTTCGAGACGGTCTACGCCGAGCGCGCCCCGGTCGGGCACGTGAACCCGAACACCTGCCCGGTGCTGCTGCTGCAGGGCCTGGACGACCCGGTGGTGCCGCCGCAGCAGTCCGAGAGCATCGCCGCGGACCTGGCCGCGCACGGCATCCCGCACGCGTACATCGCGTTCGCGGGCGAGTCGCACGGGTTCAGGAAGGCCGAGAGCATCATCTCCTCGCTGGAGGCCGAGCTGTCGTTCTACGGCCAGATCCTCGGCTTCACCCCGCCGGGTGTGCCGGTGGTGAAGCTGACCGCGGGCGGCCCGCCGGCCGCGGACCAGGGCTAGCAGCCAGGCTGGGCCCGGCCGCTCTGGCCGGGCCTAGCGGGCGAACTCGGTGGCCCGCGACTCGCGGACTACGGTGACCCGGATCTGGCCGGGGTAGGTGAGCTCCTCCTCGACCTGCTTGGCCACGTCCCTGGCGATCACCTGGGCCTGGATGTCGTCCACGTTCTCCGGCTGGACCATGACCCGGATCTCCCGGCCGGCCTGCATGGCGAAGACCTTCTCCACGCCGTCCTGGGCCAGCGCGATCTGCTCGAGCCGCTCCAGGCGCTTGACGTAGGCCTCCAGCGATTCGCGGCGGGCGCCGGGCCGGCCGCCGCTGATCGCGTCCGCGGCCTGGGTGAGCACGGCCTCGACGGTGCGGACCTCGACCTCGTTGTGGTGCGCCTCGATAGCGTGCACCACGTCGTCCGGCTCGCCGTACCGGCGGGCGATCTCCGCGCCGATCAGCGCGTGGCTGCCCTCGACCTCGTGGGTCAGCGCCTTGCCGATGTCGTGCAGGACGGTGCACCGCTTGAGCAGGGCCGGGTCGAGACCCAGCTCGCTGGCCATCATCCCGGCGATGTGCGCGGACTCCAGCAGGTGCTTGAGCACGTTCTGGCCGTAGGAGGTGCGGTAGCGGAGCCGCCCGAGCAGGTTGGTGAGCTCCGGGTGCATGTCGGTGATGCCGAGGTCCACCATCGCGTCCTCGCCGGCCCGGGCGCACAGCTGCTCGATCTCGGCCTTGCTCCGCTCGTAGGCCTCCTCGATGCGCTGCGGGTGGATCCGCCCGTCGAGCACCAGGCGCTCCAGCGTCAGCCGCCCGACCTCCCGGCGGACCGGGTCGAAGCACGACAGGAGGACGGCCTCCGGGGTGTCGTCGATGATCAGGTTGACCCCGGTGACCGACTCGAACGAGCGGATGTTGCGGCCCTCGCGGCCGATGATCCGGCCCTTCATCTCGTCGCCGGGCAGGTGCAGCACGGACACCACGGACTCGCTGGTCTGCTCGCTGGCGACGCGCTGGATAGCCAGGGTGACGATCTTGCGGGCCCGATTCTGGCCGTCCTTGCGGGCGTCGGACTCGATGTCGCGGACGATCAGCGCGGCCTCGCGCTTGGCCTGGTTCTCGATGCCCGCTACTAGTTCGGCCTTGGCCTGGTCGGCGGTGAGGCTGGCGGTGCGCTCCAGCACGGCGCGGCGCTCGTCGTCCAGGCGGCCGAGCTCGGCACGCTGCCGGTCGATTTCCCGCTGCGCCTCGGTCAGCGCGTCGCTGCGCTCCTCGGCTTTGCGCGCGTCGTCGTCGATCCGCTGCTCGCGCTCGGCCAGCCGGGTTTCCCGGCGCTCCAGGTCGCTGCGCAGCTGCCGGATCTCTTCCTTGACCTGCCGGATCTCGTTCTCGACCTCACGGCGCGCGGTGGCGGACTGCTCGGCTGCGGTCTCGGCCCGGCGCACGATCGCGGCCGCGTCGGCCTCGGCCCGGGCCCGGATCTGGCTGGCCTCGGCGGTGGCGTCGGCCAGGACGCGGTCCCGCTGTTCCTGGCTGCGCTGGCCCAGTTCCTGCTGCTGCACGGGATCGGCGAGAGCAGCGGTGGGCGGCGCGGCGGGAGGAAGGTGGCCGGGGCCCCGCCGGAGGACGAGGAGAACCAGGGCGATGAGGGCGGCGACGAGCCCGATCGCCAGGACCAGCTCGATTCCGTTACCCAACGTTCGCCCCTTCCGCTCATGGGCGCCGATCTACCGCCTGGCCGGTATATCGGTCATGCCCTTCAGCGAGGAGCCGCATGCCGGTGCGATCAAGCCCCGGGACAGCCTGGTACTGGCCCGCCGCGCTGGCAGCCATCAGGCGGTGCTGCAAAGTGCATGCCCCGGGCAAGGTGCCGTCCTGGCTGGCGTCCTCCTCGCCAGCCCCTCGACGCTCGGGCCCGCCGGCTGGTGGCCGATGGGCCCCGGCCGGACTACCCGGCCTGGACCTGGCGGGCCGCTTGCGCGACCCGTCCTGAACCCTTTCACAGGCCCCGGATGGCTGCCGTTTGGGCCGGCCGATTTGGCCTTCCGGTGCTCGTTACTGATCGTGTTGGCTTATGGTGACCCCGCTTGCGCGGAGCAAAATACCTCGCTGCCGTGAGGCTAAGCGTTGATTACGATTTGGTCAACGCTCCCCCGCAACCACCCCAGCCTGCGCAAACCCGCCCCCGCCTGCCGCCGCGTCAGCCGCCCCCGTCACCCGCCAGCCCGCCCTGACCTGCACGGGCATCCCGCCCCGCGCCGCCGGTCCGCCGCCCGGTCCCGGGCCGGGTCCCTGCGCGCAGATACGGAAATTTTGCCCACCCGTCACCACCGGGCCGCAAGAGTTCCCGCGGGGCTTGCCCGTTCACCTCTGAGTCACACTCATGAACCTTCCGCCGCCGTCCTGCGTCGAACCCGCCCTGGCGGCGGGTGCGAGCGTTGCGTGACGGGGTGTCGCCCCGGTCAGGCCTGGATCTTCTTTTTCATGTTCGTCAGGATGGTGTCGAGGTCCCGGTTGCCGTTCCAGGCGAAGAGGTCGACGACTTTGTCCATCAATGGCACCTTGGTGGACCACTCGAAAGCCAGTGACAGCGTTGTGCCCGCTGGGTCGGGCTCGAAGGTCCACGTCCACACCGGTCCGGTGGAGGAGCGGTCCACAATCCGCTCGTTAGGGATGTACTCCTCGCGGGTCATGACACCGTGGATGTGGAGGAGGAGCATGCTGCTCTTCCACGCATACGTCGACCCGACACCCTCTGGGGTCAAGGTGACGTCGGTCAAGGAGGTGCTCCCGCCCTCGGACATCGCGTCGTAGAAGTGCCGCGGATCCTTGACGTAATCGAACACCGTCCCCACCGGGGCGTCGATGTGCACGGTGCGCTTGTGCGTTGTGGTGGTCATCGCGCTGGGCCCCCTTTCCGGCTGAACCCCGCCGGCCGCGCCCTGCGACCGGCTGCTCGGGCCGTCTCAATGTCCGTCAGCGGCCACGGCCTTTCTCCCCAGAATTCACGATGGTGACGTATTCCTAAGCGGGCAGGGACGAAGGACCCCACGCCGCAGGGCATAGGTCCCGGCAGCCGCTTCGAGGGGGAAGACCAGCGCGAACCGTCGTCCGGCTGACCGCGTCTCAGCATGACCGCTGCTACTCGCCGGACTCACCCCAGTCACAGAGCGCGGGCTTGAGACACCGGACCCTGTAACGCATCAAGCGAAGCTGCCCCGGGGAGCGGTAAGACGTTAGATCCGCAGTCCCCGGGCTGCTGCCCGGCATGGTGCGGGTGCTGGCTGGGGTGGCGCGGGAGGCTGCGGCCTCCCGCGGGCAGCTATTCGGTGCTGTCGGGGTCGGGCGGGTCGTCGAGGTCGATGCCGGTGGCGGCGAGGTCGATGCCTTCCTGCTCCAGGGCTTCCTTGACCACGCGGTAGGCGAGGCCAGGCGAGTACCCCTTGCGGGCGAGGAGGCCGGTCAGACGGCGGATCCGGGCGTCCGGCGGCAGGCCGCGGGAGGCCGCGAGACGCCGCCCGGCCAGGGCCCGGGCGGTTTCGGCCTCCCGCTCGAGGCTGAGTGTGCCCACCGCGGCCGCGATGTCCGGCTGGGCCACGCCGCGCTGCCGCAACTCGGCGGCCAGGGCCCGCCGGGCCAGGCCGCGGCCGTGGTGCCGGGAGTCGACCCAGGCCTCCGCGAACGCGGCGTCGTCGATCAGCCGGACCTCGGCGAACCGGCCGAGCACGGCCTCGGCCACGTCATCAGGTATCCCCCGCTTGCGCAGAGCGGCAGCCAGCTGCGCGTGCGTCCGCGGCGCCGCCGTCAGCATCCGCAGGCAGATCTGCCGCGCCGCGGCCTCCTGGCCCTCGGGGCTCGCGTCGTCCAGCTCGCCATCGCGCCCCGGCTCCCGGTCCGCGCCTGGGCAGCCGTCCTCAGCGACCCGGCGCCGTTGGCCTCGTCGGCCGCGCGCGGCTTTCCCGCCGCCCGGGCGGCTCTGCAGGCCCGGCTCTTCGCCCGGATCAGCCCAGCTGCCGGCCGGCGAGCCGCCGTCGCCGCCCGGCCAGCCGCCTGCTGCGGCGCCACTCCCTCGCCGCGGGCGGCCGTGTTTGGCCGGCCCGCCGCCCGCCGCTGGGCTCCTGCGCCGGTCCGCGCCGCGGTCCGTTTCCGGCTGGTCCGCTGCCTCGGGCCAGCCGCCCCAGTCCGGCCAGCTGCCCGCCGGGCGGCGCTCGGTGTCTGTGCGCCCGGTGTCTGTGCGCCCGCTGCTGCCCGGCCGACCGCCCGTACCCGGCTGGCCGCTCCCGGCTGGCTGGCTCGCTGTGCCCGGCCCGGAAGCCTCCGGGCCGGGCACGCTCGCTGCGGTGGAGCCTCGCCTGCGGGCGGGCTTGGGTGGCCGGGGCCCGGGGCTGCTGCTAGGCACCGCCTGCGGCGCCGGCGGGGACCGGGGCCGGCGGGGTGACGGGGGCGGGGCGGGCCGTGGCGTCCGCGTCGAGGCGGGCGCCGACGCCCAGCTTTTCCTTCAGCTTCTTCTCGATCTCGTCGGCGACGTCGGGGTTCTCGCGGAGGAAGTTACGCGCGTTCTCCTTGCCCTGGCCGAGCTGGTCGCCGTCGTAGGTGTACCAGGCGCCGGACTTGCGCACGATGCCGTGCTCCACGCCCAGGTCGATCAGGCTGCCTTCCTTGCTGATGCCGACGCCGTACAGGATGTCGAACTCGGCGACCTTGAACGGCGGGCTGCACTTGTTCTTCACGACCTTGACCCGGGTGCGGTTGCCGACCGGCTCGGTGCCGTCCTTGAGCGTCTCGATGCGCCGGATGTCCAGCCGGACCGAGGCGTAGAACTTCAGCGCCTTGCCGCCGGTGGTGGTCTCCGGCGAGCCGAACATGACGCCGATCTTCTCGCGCAGCTGGTTGATGAAGATGGCGGTGGTCTTGGTCTGGTTCAGCGCGCCGGCGATCTTGCGCAGCGCCTGGGACATCAGCCGGGCCTGCAGGCCGACGTGGCTGTCGCCCATCTCGCCCTCGATCTCCGCCCGCGGCACCAGCGCGGCAACCGAGTCGATGATCACTACGTCGATGGCGCCGGAGCGGATCAGCATGTCCGCGATCTCCAGCGCCTGCTCCCCGGTGTCGGGCTGGGAGACCAGCAGCGCGTCGGTGTCGACGCCCAGCTTCTTGGCGTAGTCGGGGTCCAGCGCGTGCTCGGCGTCGATGAACGCGGCGATGCCGCCCGCCCGCTGCGCGTTCGCCACCGCGTGCAGGGCCAGCGAGGTCTTACCGCTGCTCTCCGGGCCGTAGATCTCCACGATCCGGCCCCGGGGCAGGCCGCCGATGCCCAGCGCGGCGTCGAGCGCGATCGACCCGGTGGGGATCACCTCCACCGGGGCACGCGCGTCGTCGCCAAGCCGCATGATCGCGCCCCGGCCGAACTGCCGCTCGATCTGGGTGAGCGCGGCCTCCAGGGACTTCTCCCTGTCGCCGCCCTTCGGCGCGCCCGCCCTGTCGTTCGGTGCCATATGAAACTCCCAAGGGGATTCCGGGGCCTGCGCCGTGCCAGCCTGCGCCAGCCGTGCGTCGGAGCCGTTTCGCTTCCGGGTCGTTACCGGTCACGCCGCCCGGTACCCGGGCCTCTCGTGAGCCGCAGCACTGACGCTACGCGCCGCTACTGACAATCCGGCCGCCGTTCCGGCCGCGGGGCCCCGCGGCCGGAAAATGGCGGACTGCGGCCACTCTAGACGAACAATTGTTCGATCATCAACGCAACACGCTGTGCTTGCTGGCGAGCGCAGGGCCGCTATGCGCGCTGCCTTCCCTTCCTCGCTCCTTGGCGCTCCTTCGTCGCGCCGCGTCGCTCGTCGGGAAAACAGCGCCGCGGCCGTGCGCTCGCTGGCCGGCTCCGCCGGCATCCCCTTCGGGAGCTGGACTGGTGCGGTCAGCGCCGGGACTCTGGCAGCTCGAACGTGTCGCAGACGGCCCGCCAGACGATCTGCGGCTCGATGCCCTCGGCCAGGGCCTGCGCCGCGGTCCGGCCGCCGAGGCCGGTCAGCACCTGATCCTTGGCCACGCTGTCGGCGTAGGA
>DASVBE010000181.1:0-15258 GCA_036375995.1 Streptosporangiaceae bacterium
GACGAGGGCCGCCGCCTGGTGGACGCCGCCCGCGCCGTCGACCTGGTCGGCCGCGCCCTGCGCGGCGAGACCTTCACCCCGGCCATGGCCGGGGGCCGCGGGCCGCGGCCGGCCCCCGAACCGCGGCCACGCCGGTCAGCCTCCGGCCGCGGCCCGGGCAAGGCGTCTTAGCGCCGTCAGGTCGCGGACAGGACCAGCAGGGCCGGCAGGCTCAGCCGACGGGGCCGTCCGGGCGTAGGTCACGCCCCAGGAGGAGGCCAGCTCGGAGGGCAGCAGCAGGCCGCCCTCTGACCTGGGCGGTCGCACCGCGGCAGGCTCACGGCGGAGGGCTTGCCGCCCTCGGGCGGGCGGCCTAGACATGCTCGCAGAATTATCCGCTGGATCGCGGCTAAAGCTCTGAGCTCTGTCCGGAAACCGGCCGGGACCAGCCGGCAGGCCCCTGAAATTCACGGACAATCCGGGCCGGGACGCCCGCCACCACACACCGGTCGGGCACCTCGCCGCGGACCACCGAGCCGGCCGCGACCACCACGTTGCGGCCGATCCTGGCCCCGGGCAGGATGATCGCCCCGGCGCCGAGCCAGCTGCCCGCGCCGATCGACACCGCGTCGTTGACCGGCCACTGGCGGCCGATGGGCAGGTTCGGGTCTGCGTAGCTGTGGTTCTGGTCGGTGATGTACACGTAGGGGCCGGTGTACACGTCGTCGCCGATCACGATCGAGTAGTGCGCCACGATGTGGCTGCCGCGGCCGATCACGCAGCGGTCGCCGATTCGCAGCACCGGCTCCGCGCCCAGGTCGTGCCCGGGCATCATGCCCGCCGACATTGATACCTGGGCGCCGACCAGCGTTCCCGTGCCGATCTCGATCCACTTCTCGCCGAACAGCGACCCGGGCGGGAACGCGATCAGCGACCCCGGGCCGAACGCGGCGAACCTGTTCGCGGCCCGCGACCCGGGCGTGATCGCCCCTGCCTGCTGCACCGCCCGCCAGGTTCCCTGCAGCGCGCGGGCCAGCGCCGCGTCCCGGTGGCGGCGCAGCGCGGTGCACGGGCCGCGCAGCGCGGCCCGCCACGCCGCGGGCGGGCGCGGCGGGCTAGCCGGGCTGGCCATCCGCGCTCGCCGCGGCGAGCTGGCCGCAGGCGCCGTCGATCTCGCGGCCGCGGGTGTCGCGGACGGTGACCGGCACGCCAGCCGCGGCCAGACGGGCCACGAAGGTGTCCTGGTCGGCCGGCCGCGACGCGGTCCACTTCGAGCCCGGGGTGGGGTTGAGCGGGATCAGGTTCACGTGCGCCAGCCGCCCGGCCAGCAGCGCGCCCAGCGCCTCGGCCCGCCAGGCCTGGTCGTTGACGTCCCGGATCAGCGCGTACTCGATCGATACCCGCCGCCTGGTGGCGGCCGCGTAGTCCCAGGCTGCGCCGAGTACCTCAGCGACCTTCCAGCGCTGGTTGACCGGCACGAGCTCGTCTCGCAGGTCATCGTCGGGTGCGTGCAGCGACACAGCGAGGGTTACGGATAGTTCCTCGGCGGCCAGTTTGCGTATGGCCGGGACGAGCCCGACGGTCGACACCGTGATCTGCCGCTGCGACATCCCCAGGCCGGCCGGGACCGGGTCGGTCAGCCTCCTGACCGCGGCGATGACGCGGGCGTAGTTGGCCAGCGGCTCGCCCATGCCCATGAAAACCACGTTGGACACCCGGCCGGGGCCGCCCGCGACCCGGCCCGCGGCCAGCGCGCGGGCGCCGGCGACGACCTGCTCGACGATCTCCGCGGTGGACAGGTTGCGGGTCAGCCCGGCCTGGCCGGTGGCGCAGAACGGGCACGCCATTCCGCAGCCGGCCTGCGAGGACACGCACATGGTGACCCGGCCCGGGTAGCGCATCAGGACCGATTCCAGGTAGGCGCCGTCGGCGGCCCGCCAGAGGGTTTTTACGGTTCGGCCCTGGTCGGCCTGCTGCTCGCGCTGGGCGGTGAGCAAGCCGGGGAGCAGGGCTTTGGCCAGCTCGGCGCGGGCGGCGGCCGGGAGGTCGGTCATCTGCGCCGGGTCCTCGGTCAGCCGGCCGAAGTAATGGCGGCTCAGCTGATCGGCGCGGAACGGCGGCTGGCCGAGCTCGGCCGCGGCGGCGCGGCGGGCGGCCGGGTCCAGGTCGGCCAGGTGCCGGGGCGGCGCCGGGCGCCGGGCGCTGAAGCCGGGCCGGACAGTGAGGCCGGGCGGGCCGGCCCGGCCGGGCTGGTCAGTGGGGCCGGGCCGGTCCGTGCGGACGCCGCGCTCCGGCCAGGGAAGGGCCGTCACTGGGGGCTCCATTTCTGCGCGGCGGGCGTGGCCGTTGCAAAGGTTTAACGATATCTGCCCCTTGGCCTGGCTGACCTGGGGCAAGTAGGTAGATTCTGCTACGTGCCAACACTGCGCCGCGGATCCAAGGATTCCAGAATAGCCGCCGGGGCCGGCCAGCCCCGGGTCCTGCTGGAGAGCGAAAGCCCGTACACCAGCCGCCGGGTCACCGTCGAGTACGACGGGGCCACCACGGCGGCCTACCTCCACGACGGGTCATCGCCGATCGCGGCCACCTGGATCGCCAACCACGGGCGGGCGCCGGCCACCGCCGACCCGGCCCGGGCCGGGTCCGGCAAGGCGCCGGAGATGCCGTCCGCGCACACCAAGTTCCCCGACGGCCGGCCGGTGCCCGATCCGTCCGCGCTGACCGCGCTGTGGCTGGAGGAAGGCGACGGCGCGGCGATCCTGGAGGACGGCGACCTGCTCGCGGTGCTGCCCGGGTGGGCCGACATCTCCCGGCGGATGCCCGGCTACAGCCGCGACATCATCGGGCAGACCCCGTTCGGCTGGTCGCTGGACGACGCGATGGAGGGGCTTGGGCCGCGGACCGAGCAGTCGGCCCGGTTCTGGCAGTGGCGCGCTGACGAGCAGGCGTGGGCCCGGTTCCAGCAGGCCATGCTCGGCCACCTGCTGGCCCGGCTGGGCCCCGGCGGCCGGTACTGGGACGTCGGCGGCGGGAAGCAGCCGCTGGTCGGCGTGTCCGAGCGGCCCCTGACCGGCTACCGCAACTTCACCGTGCTGTCCACGATCGGCATGTGCAGTCAGCGTATGCCGGTCATCGAGCAGTTCACCGAGGACGTCGGCAGCGAGGCACGGATCGAGCTGGCTATCGCGACCACGCTCCCCAGCGCGGAGGCGGCCCGGATCTTCCTGTGGCTGGCCCAGTACCCGTGGCGGGACGTCACCTGGCTGGGCCACGGGCACACCGTGCGCTGGTATCACGAGCCGTCGACGTTCCCGCTGGGCGGCGGGAACTCGGCCGTGCTGCTGCTGGACGACCCGGCGGTGCTGCTCGGGCCCGAGGTGCCGGATCTGTCGGGCTTCACCTTCGGCGGCGACCCGGTGCGGTGGCTGTGGGTCATCCCGATCACCGAGGCCGAGCGGCAGACCGGGCGGGAGCGCGGGGCGGCCAGCCTGATCACGCAGCTGGCCGCGCAGCGGCGAAGCTGGGTGGTTGGCCACAGTTAGGGACCTGGCCCGCGGGCGGCCAGCCGTAAGGCACGAAAAGCATTCAGCCCGTGGATGGCGGGCCAGTGAGCCGCGTGCGGACGAGGTAAGTGAGCCGCGTGCGGACGAGGTTAGTGAGCCGCGTGCGGGACGAAAACGGTGAGCAGCAGCCAGGCCACCGGGGCGACGATCAGCAGGGAGTCGATGCGCTCCATCACGCCGCCGTGGCCGGGCAGGATGTGGCCCATGTCCTTGATGTCGAGGTCGCGCTTGATCATCGACTCGGCGAGGTCGCCGAGCACCGCGGCGGCGACCGCGGCGATGCCGAGCAGGGCGCCCTGCCACCAGTGGCCGTGCAGCAGCGTGACCAGCAGGACGGCGCCGCCGATGAGGCCGGCCAGCAGTGAGCCGGCCAGGCCCTCCCAGGTCTTGCGCGGGCTGATCCGCGGGGCCATCGGGTGCTTGCCCAGCAGGATGCCGGCGAAGTAGCCGCCGACGTCACTGCAGACGCCCAGCGCGACGAAGATCACGACGCGCCGCGGGCCGTCCGGGCGGGCCAGCATCAGGGCCACGAAGACGGCCAGCAGCGGCAGGTAGGCCTGCATGAACACGCTGGCCGTGACGTCCCTGACGTAGCCGGTGGCGCCGCCCGGCAGCCTCCAGCCGATCAGGACGATCACGCTGATCACGAACGCGGCCAGGGTGGCCTGCACGCCGGACCAGTAGGCGAGCGCGAGCATGGCCGCCCCGCCGGCCCCGGCCGGGATGAGGGGGACGGCGATGTCCCGTTCCGCGAACGCGCGGCTGACCTCCCACATGGCCCCGCCCACGGCGAGCGCGACCAGCAGCAGGAACGTCGCCTTGAGGGTGAACAGGGTGACGATGGCGAGGCCGCCGAGCAGCACGCCGACGGCCGCCGCCACCGGCAGGTTGCGGCCGGTCCTGGTGGCCTGCCGGTCCGCCGGCGGGGAACCGGCGGGGCCGACGGGGCCGGCCTGGCCGGCTTGCGGCCCGGACGGGTCGGCGGGCTCAGTCGGGTCCGTCACCGGTCCGCCTTCCCTGGGCGGCGGGCCGGCGGCCACGCCCTCACGCTGGCTCGACAGCTAGACCTCCAGCAGCTCCGCTTCCTTGCGTTTGAGCAGCTCGTCAATCTGCGTCACGTAGGTATGCGTCAGCTCGTCCAGTTCGTGCGCAGCCCGGCGACCATCATCCTCGCCCGCTTCGCCGCCTTTGACCAGCTTGTCCAGCGCGTCCTTGCCGTGGCGGCGGATGTTGCGGATGGACACCCGGGAATCCTCGGCCTTGGTCCTGGCGATCTTGATGTACTCGCGGCGGCGTTCCTCGGAAAGCTCGGGGAAGTTCACCCGGATGATCGTCCCGTCGCTGGACGGGTTGACGCCCAGGTCGCTGTTCCTGATCGCCTTCTCGATGGCGGCCATCGAGGATTTGTCGAACGGCTGGACGATGACCATCCGCGGCTCTGGCATGTGGAACGACGCCAGCTGGTTCACCGGGGTCTGGGTGCCGTAGTACTCCGCGGTGATCTTGCTGAACATAGCCGGATGGGCGCGGCCGGTCCTGATCCCGGCGAACTCCTCCTTGGCGACCGCCACGGCCTTTTCCATCTTCTCCTCGGCTTCGAGGAGGGTGTCGTCGATCACTTTGGGCTCCTGTTCACGCCGTGGCGGCCATCAGCGGCCGGACCGGCTCACCAGCGTGCCGATATTCTCCCCCCGCACGGCGCGCAGCACGTTCCCCTCTCCCATCAGCTCGAACACCACGATCGGCAGATCGTTGTCCATGCACAGGCTCACCGCGGTGGCGTCCATGACCTTCAGTTCGCGCCGCAATACCTCACCGTAGTCGAGCCGGTCGAATCGGATGGCATCGGGCGATTTTCTCGGGTCCTTGTCGTAGACGCCATCGACCTGAGTGCCCTTGAGCACCGCCTGCGCGCCGATCTCCAGGGCCCGCTGAGCTGCGCAGGTGTCGGTGGAGAAGAAGGGCGCGCCCAGCCCGGCCCCGAAAATAACGATCCGGCCCTTTTCCAGGTGCCGGATCGCCTTGCGCGGGATGTAGGGCTCCGCGACCTGGCCCATCGTGATCGCGGTCTGCACCCGGGTCTCGACGCCCAGTTTCTCCAGCGTGTCCTGGAGGGCCAGGCAGTTGATGACCGTGCCGAGCATCCCCATGTAGTCGGCCCGCGACCGGTCGATGCCGCCCCGCGCGGAGAGCACGGCGCCGCGGAACATGTTGCCGCCGCCAACCACCACGGCGATCTGGATGCCGCTGCGGGCGGCCGTGGTGATTTCCCTGGCGATGTGGCTGACCGTGTCCGGGGAGATGCCCAGCTGCTCGCCGCCGGCGAACGCCTCACCGGACAGCTTGACCACCACCCGCCGCCAGGGCGGGTGGATCTCGCCGTTCCGCGCGGTGGCTTCCGCCACTTCGTGATCGGGCAGGGCGTCCAGCTCCGCCAGGCCTGCCAGGTTCGCCTCACTGGTGGACTGCGTGGCGCCGTCGCGCATAAGCCATCCTCCCGTCCTGGCGGCGGCCCGACCCGGCGCTGCCGCTCCGTCCCCCCTGGCCCGGCCGGCCCTTCTTTCCTGGTGGGCCGGCCGGGTGCGTACGGCGCTGGCCGCGAGTCAGCCAGCCTGGCCGATCTGGTAGCGCGCGAAGGCGGTCACGTTGACCTTGCGCTCCGCCAGGACCTGCTTGACCGACTTCTTCGGGTCCTTGATGAACGGCTGCTCCAGCAGCACGATCTCCTTGAAGAATGCGTTCAGCCGGCCCTCGGTGATCTTCGGGATGGCCTGCTCGGGCTTGCCCTCGTCGCGGGTGATCTGCTCCGCGATCCGGCGCTCCTTGGCCACCACGTCCTCGGGCACCTCGTCGCGGGTCAGATACGCCGGCGCGCTCGCCGCGATCTGCTGCGCGATGTCCTTGCCGGTCTCCGCGTCCGCGGTGTCGAGCTGGACCAGCGCGCCGCGGGCCGGCGGCAGCGCCGGGTCACTGCGGTGCAGGTAGGTGGTGATGTAGCCGCCCTCGAGCCGGATGAACCGGCCCACGTCCAGCTTCTCCTTCAGGGCCGCGCCGTCCTCTTCCATGACCTGCGCAGTGGTCAGCCCGGGCCGGGCCTCCAGGGTCAGCAGGGCCAGGCGGTCGGTGACGCCGGCGGCCAGGGCCGCGTCCGCGATGTCGGAGGCGGCCTGCTGGAACCGCTCGGTCTTGGCCACGAAGTCGGTCTCGCAGTTGAGCTCCAGCATCACGCCCACGCTGGTGCCGTCCAGCTTGGCGGTGACCAGGCCGTTGGCGGCGGTCCGCCCGGCGCGCTTGTTCACGTCCTTGACGCCCTTGAGGCGCAGGATCTCGACCGCGGCCTCGTAGTCGCCGGCCGAATCCACCAGCGCGTTCTTGCAGTCGAGCATGCCCGCGCCGGTCTGCTCCCGCAGCCGCTTCACGTCTGCGGCGCTGTAGTTCGCCATGTCCTCATCTCTCGCTTGTTCTCATCCGGGACTGCCCCGGCGGCAGCGCCGCCGGGGCGACCCGTGGGGGCCTGCCGGCCGTCCTCGCGCTGTTGCTTTTGCTGTTGCGCTTGCTCTTGCGGGGGGCCGGGCGGCGGGCCGGTGGTCAGGCTGACTCGCCCGCGGTAACCGCGGAGTCGGCGTCGGCGGTCCCGGCGTCGGCGGCGGTCTCGGCGGTGGCGGCCGGCTCGGCGGTGGCGGCGTCGGCGGTGGCGGCGTCGGCGGTCTCGGCGTCGGCGGTCTCGGCGTCGGCGGTGGCGTCAGCAGCGGTGGCGGCGTCGGCGGCCGTGGTGGCGTCGGCGGCCGGCTCGGCGGCGGTCGCGGCCGCGGCGGGCTCGGTGGCGGTCGCAGCCGGCTCAGCGGCGGCCTCGGCCGAGGTCCCGGCCGAGGCGCTCGGGGCCGGGGTGGCGGTGCTGGCCGCGTCGGCGCCGGACCCGGCCTGCTGGCCGGCCAGCAGGTCGCGCTCCCACTCGGCGAGCGGCTCGGCCGCGCCGATGCCGTTCGCGCCGGACGCGGGCTTCTCCTCGCCGTTGGCGCCGGCGCCGGCCCGCGCCATCAGCCCGTCCGCCACCGCGTCAGCGACCACCCGGGTCAGCAGGGCCACACTGCGGATCGCGTCGTCGTTGCCCGGGATCGGGTAGGTGACCTCGTCCGGGTCGCAGTTGGTGTCCAGGATCGCGATCACCGGGATGCCCAGCTTGCGGGCCTCGCTGACCGCGATGTGCTCCTTCTTGGTGTCGACCACCCACAGGGCGCTCGGAACCTTGGCCATGTCCCTGATACCGCCGAGGGAGCGCTCCAGCTTGTCGTGCTCACGGCGGAGCTGGAGGAGCTCCTTCTTGGTCAGCGTGGAGCCGGCCACGTCGTCGAAGTCGATCTCCTCGAGTTCCTTGAGCCGCTGCAGCCGCTTGAACACGGTGGAGAAGTTGGTCAGCATCCCGCCCAGCCAGCGCTGGTTCACATACGGCATGCCCACCCGGCGGGCCTGGTCCGCGATGGCTTCCTGGGCCTGCTTCTTGGTGCCCACGTAGAGGACGGAGCCGCCGTGCGCGACGGTCTCCTTGATGAACTCGTACGCGCGGTCGATGAAGTCCAGCGACTGCTGGAGGTCGATGATGTAGATGCCGTTGCGCTCGGTGAAGATGAACCGCTTCATCTTCGGGTTCCAGCGCCGGGTCTGGTGACCGAAGTGAACGCCGCTTTCCAGCAGCTGCCGCATGGTGACGACCGGTGCCATGCCGGTGTCCTTTCCTGTCGTGCGCCGGGCGGTATGTGGCCTGGCGCGAGCCGGTTGGTCCTGGCGCCCGTACGGACCCCGCCGCGAGATGGTTGTCCCGTCCCGCGGACCGCTGGGGTACGTCCCGCCCGGAAGCTGGGCTCCCGGGTGACAAGCGGACGCGCGAAATGTGCCGCCCCAGAGCGCGCTGATACCTGCGCGCACTCCTGCGGCCGTCGGTAAGTCTACATCCCCCAGCCCATCGCCCACGGCGGTCCGCTGGACCCGGCCCGCCCTGCACTCCTCATGATCGCGGCGATCATGCGCGCGGGTGGGCCTGCCGGTAGGCGGCGAGCAGGCGTTCCACGGATACGTGGGTGTAGATCTGGGTGCTGGACAGGGCGGCGTGGCCCAGGTACTCCTGCACGCTGCGCAGGTCAGCGCCGCCTTCCAGCAGGTGGGTCGCGGCCGAGTGCCGCAGCCCGTGCGGCCCGATGTCGGGCACTTCGGGCATGGCCGCGATCGCTTCGTGCACGGCCCGCCGCGCGGAGCGCGGGTCAAGGCGGCCGCCCCTTGCCCCGAGGAAAAGGGCTGATCCGCTGCGGGTGGTAGCCAGCACCGGCCGGCCGTGGCGCAGCCAGTCCCGCACCGCGCGGGCCGCGGGCTGTCCCACCGGAACGGCGCGTTCCTTGCTCCCCTTCCCGAGTACCCGGACCGTGCCCCGCTCCTCATCGAGGTCGCCCAGGTCCATGCCGCACAGCTCACTAACCCGCAACGCGGCCGCGTACAGCAGTTCCATAACAGCCGCATCCCGCCACCGGACAGCAGCCGCCACCGGCTCGTCCCGGCCCCGCCCGCCACCTCCGTCGCTAGGGTCGGCCGCCCGCTCCTCCCAGCCATGCCCGGCGCCCCCATCGCCGGGGCCTGCCGCCCCCCGCTCACCCCGGTCCCGTGCGGCGCCCCCGCCGCCGCGGCCAGCCGCTGGTGTACTCGCGGCGGGTGTGGCCCGGGACGCAGCGCGGGCGTTGTCCAGCACGGCGGCGACCTGGCTGGCCGCGAGGACCTTGGGCAGCGTGCGGTGGGCTTTGGGCGTGGCCAGCAATTGCCCCGGGTCGGCCGGCAGCCAGCCCCGCGCGAAGGCGAACCCGGTGAACGCCCGGGCCGCCGCCGCCCGCCGGGCCAGCGAACTGCGTGCCTGCCCGGCTGAGTACTGCACCGCCAGCCAGCTGCGCAGCCGGTCAAGGTCCAGCTCGGCCAGGCTCTCCGCCCCGGTCTGCTCCGCGTGGCCCAGCAAGGCGGCCACATCGGTCAGGTAAGCCCGCACAGTGTGCGGCGACAGGCCGCGCTCCGCGGTCAGATGCCGCTCAAACGCGGCCAGCTCCGCAGCGCCCAGCCGCCCCGGCTCGCCCGTCGTGTCCCTGTCCCGCGCCATCAGCCTCATCCTGCGCTCTGCCCGCCGGTTTCGGCGCGCAGGCCAGGCCCGGCGTGTCCCGGGAGCCCGGGATGACCGGCGTGCGCGGCCGCGGCTCGCTAGCACCCGCCACCGACACTCCCGCCCGGTTATCCACAATCAGCACCGTTTTGCCTGCTCTGTCCACAGGCCACAATCCCGGCCCGCCGCCACCCGGCCCGCCAGGCAGTGTCAGAACCGGAGGTGGTGCCACGTGAAGGCCAAAGATGCCCTCGGCCGGCATGGCGAGGACCTCGCCGCCGAGTTCCTGCAGCAGTCGGGGCTGCGGGTGCTCGACCGGAACTGGCGGTGCGCCGACGGTGAGATCGACATCGTCGCGGTGGATCGCCGGATGCTGGTCGTCTGCGAGGTCAAGACCCGGACCGGTGACCGGTTCGGCGCGCCGCTGGAATCCATTAGCCGGACGAAGCTGAGGCGGCTGAGACGGTTAGCTATTCGCTGGGTCGTCGCGCATGGGGTGCTGTTCGACGAGATCCGGGTGGATGCCATAGGCGTGGATCGAAGCCCGTCCGGGGAGTTCACGATCAACCACGCCCGGGGGGTGGGCTAGGTGGCCCTCGCCCGCACCCATTCGGTCACCTTGGTCGGCGTGCAGGGCCACGCCGTCGAGATCGAAGCCGACATCGAGAACGGCTTGGTCGCTCTGCTGCTGGTGGGACTTCCTGACACCGCCCTGCGCGAGGCCAGGGACCGGATCAGGGCGGCCATCGTGAACAGCCGCGAGGACTGGCCGCAGCGGCGGATCACCGTGGGCCTGTCGCCGGCCAGCCTGCCCAAGCGGGGGTCGAGCTTTGACCTCGGCATCGCGGTTTCGATCCTGGCTGCCGCCGGAGCCGTGCCTGCGGACCGGCTAGCGGGCCTCATGTTCCTTGGCGAGCTGGGCCTCGACGGCCGGGTGCGGGCGGTTCGCGGCGTGCTGCCCAGCGTGGCGGCGGTGAGCAGCGCCGGATTCGGCATCGTGGTGGTTCCCGCGGCCAACGCCGCCGAGGCCAGCCTGGTGCCCGGAGTCGAAGTCCTGGCTGCGGACAGCCTGGCCGGGGTGCTGGACTGGCTGCGAAGCGGCTGCCCGCCGGACGGCGTGCCCGGCGCGGCCCGCTGGACCGGCGCCGACGACCCGGTGGGCCAGGCTCAGCCGGGCGGCACCAGCCCGGCGTCCGGAGCGAAGCCAGCCAGCACGAGGGAGGCAACGGGGGCCGAGGAGGCCGACAGCACGAGACCGCCCGGCGGGCCCGACCTGTCCGATGTCGTCGGCCAGCCCGCGGCCCGGCGGGCCGCGGAACTATGCGCGGCCGGAGGCCATCACTTACTGCTGCTCGGCCCGCCGGGTGCGGGCAAGACCATGCTCGCCGAACGGCTGCCCACCCTGCTGCCCCGGCTCGACCCGGCCGCCGCACTCGAGGTGTCCGCCATCCACTCGGTCGCCGGGGCCCTGCCCGCCGACCGCCCGCTGCTCACCGACCCGCCGTTCTGCGCGCCGCACCACACCGCCACCCGCGCGGCGCTCGTCGGCGGCGGCAGCGGCGTGATCCGGCCAGGCGCCGCCTCCCTGGCGCACCATGGTTGCCTCTTCCTGGACGAGGCTCCCGAGTTCTCCCGTGACACGCTCGATGCACTCCGCCAGCCACTGGAGTCCGGCCAGGTTGTGATCGCCAGGTCCGGCATGACCGCGAAGTTCCCGGCCCGGTTCACACTGGTTATGGCGGCCAACCCGTGCCCCTGCGCCCGGGCCACGGCAGGCCGCGTCGACTGCACTTGCGCCCCATCGGCGCGCCATCGCTACATGGCCCGGCTGTCCGGCCCGTTACTCGACCGGGTGGACGTGAAGGTCGAGTTCCTCCCGGTCAGCCGGGCTGAACTGCTCAGCGACCGCGGTTTCACCGAACCCGGCTGCGTGGTCGCGGCCCGCGTCCAGGCCGCCCGTGAGCGCACCGCAGCCCGGCTGCGCGGCACACCCTGGCGGCTCAACGCGGAGATCCCCGGCCGCGAACTCCGCCATCGCTTCGCGCCCCAGCCCGGTGCCCTCGCCCCGCTCGAGCGCGCCATGGACCTCGGTGAGATCAGCGCCCGCGGCGCCCACCGCATCATCCGCCTCGCCTGGACCGCGGCCGACCTCCGCGCCCTCTCCCGTCCCGGAGCCAGCGAAGTCAGCTACGCCCTGGGCCTCTGGTTAGGAACTACCTCATGATCCCGCACTGCAGGACTCGCCGGCCCACCGTCACCGGCGCGCTTTCCGCTCCGCAAGCTGAGCAAAGGCCGCCCGCAGATCGGCCGCAGCCTGCCGACCCGGCTAAGTCACCGCCCGGTCCTGGCGAGATGGCCGCTGCCCAGGCCGGCCTAGGCGCCCCCGGCAGCACCTGCGCCTCGCCCGGCCCGGGCCCGGCGATCCAGGCCCGGCCCAGCCCGGTGGGTGCTCGTCTGGGCGGCATGCCGGTTCCCGCCGGGGAGGCGATCTCAACCTGGCCGGGCGGGGATGGCCGGGGTGATGGGTCCGCGTGGCCTGAGACCGGCGAGGTGGGTCCCGCCGGGCTCAGCTCAACCAGACTCAGCCCAACCGGACTCAGCCCAGCCGGCCTGGCCGGCGACTCAACCGGACTCAGCCCAGCCGATCTGGGCGGCGACTCAACCGGACTCAGCCCAGCCGATCTGGCCGGCGACGGCCCGTCTGCTGCCGACGGGACCGGCCACGCCTGGCCAGGGCGGGCGGATGCCGGCCGGGGCGGCTCACCTCATGGCGTGGCGGGCGCTGGGTTCCTGGCGAGCACGGATGAGCCGGACCGGATGGCCCGGGCCGCCCTCGGCTACCTGGCGGACCCGGGTGACCAGGTGCTGGGCGCGTTGCTCGAGCACTGCAGCGCGGCCCAGGTAGTGGCCGCCCTGGTAGCAGGCCAGCATCCGCTGACCGGCCGGCCGCAGGACGCTGCAGCCCTGCCCGGGCTTGACCGCGCGCTGGCCCGCTGGTCGGCGCGGCTCAGCCGGCTCCCGCCGCCCGGTCAGCTCACCCGCGATATGAGCACGGACCGGCTGGTCTGCCCGGGCGACCCGGAGTGGCCCACCCAGCTTGCCGCCCTCGGCAATGCGGCCCCGATCGGGCTATGGCTGCAGGGCCAGGCCGACCTCAGGTTCGCCTGCCTGCGGTCGGTGTCGGTGGTGGGGTCCAGGTCGGCGACGTCTTACGGCACGCACGTGGCCACCGAGCTGGGCGCCACGCTGGCCGAGCGGGGCTGCGCGGTGGTCTCCGGCGGCGCATACGGCATCGACGCGGCCGCGCACCGCGGCGCGCTGGCCGGGGGCGGGGTCACGGTCGCCGTGCTGGCCAGCGGGCTGCGGTACGGATACCCGCGTGGGCACACCACCCTGTTCAAGTCCATCGCCGAGCGCGGTGTGCTGGTCAGCGAACTGCCGCCGGAGCATCGGCCGACCCGGCCCGGTTTCCTGATCCGTAACCGGGTGATCGCGGCGCTGAGCCGCGGCACCGTGGTGGTCGAGGCAGCGGTGCGCAGCGGCGCGCTCGCTACCGCGGCCCGGGCCCTCGACCTCTGCCGGCCGCTGATGGCCGTGCCCGGGCCGGTGACCTCAGCCCAGTCGGCAGGCTGCCACGAGATTCTCAGGAACGCCGGCGCCGTGCTGGTCACCGATGCGGCCGACGTCCTGGACCTGGCCTTCCCGGTTGGAGAGGCCACCTCCAGCCCCAGGCGCGGGCCGGTGCTGCCCAGGGACGGGCTGGATAGCGTTACCAGGGCCGTGCTGGAAGCCGTGCCGAGCCGTGGCGGGACGGGCCCAGCTGCGATCGCGGTCGCCGCCGGGGTCGGCCTCGACACGGTTCTGCAGTGCCTTGGCTCGCTGGCCGCGGCCGGCTTCGTCCACCGTTCCCCGCAAGGCTGGCGGGCCCGCCGTGACCCCTGAGCCTGCTGGCAGCAAGACGTGGGGACCGCCCGGCCGCGGACCGCCCAGGCGGGCGGGCCGGGCAGGCCAGATGGGCCGGGCAGGCCAGGTGGCCGGGCAGGCCGAGTGGGCCGGGCAGGCCAGGTGGCCGGGCAGGCCAGATGGGCCGGGGAGGTACAGGGCAGGCGCGGCGACGGCCAGCGCGGATCGGCTGGCCGCGGGGCGGTCAGCCGCCGGGGAAGCTGGGTCCGGCCGGTCAGGGAGGCCCGGGTCTAGCCCGGTCGCGGGAGCCTGAGTCCGGCCGGTCAGGAGAAGCCCTGGTCCTTGTCGTCGGGGAGCTGGAGGTCGCTCTTGGCGAGCTCTTCGACGTTCACGTCCTTGAAGGTGACGACACGCACGTTCTTCACGAACCGGGCCGGGCGGTACATGTCCCACACCCAGGCGTCCTGCATGGTGACCTCGAAGTACACCTCGCCGTTGTCCGCCGCGCGGACGTTGAGCTCGACGGAGTTCGTGAGGTAGAAGCGCCGCTCCGTCTCGACCACGTGCGTGAACAGGCCCACGACGTCCCGGTACTCGCGGTAGAGCTGGAGCTCCATCTCGGTCTCGTACTTCTCGAGATCCTCCGCGCTCATGTTCGCCCCTCCTGCCTGACCTGCACCGGAGCACACGGCCCGGGAATGAGGTCAACCATAGGTCCATTCTCCTTCATAAGCGGCGGCTCCGCCCGCAGGTCCGTTTCCTCCGTCTGCAGACTGGCTCCCTCCGCCAGCGGGTCAGCAACATCGGGGTCCTGGCCGGCGGCCTGCGTGCCGCCCCGGCCGTTCACGTTGGCGAACGACATGCGGTGCTCGGGGCACGGGCCGTTCGCGGCCAGCGCCCGCATGTGCGCCCGGGTGGAGTAGCCCTTGTGGGCTGCGAACCCGTACCCGGGATACCGCTCGTCCATGGCCGTCATCAGCCGGTCCCTGGTCACCTTGGCGATGACCGACGCCGCCGCGACGCACGCGGCAACCTCATCGCCCTGCCACATGCCGAGCGCGGGGGTGGCCAGGCCACGGACCGCGAAGCCGTCGGTCAGCACGTAGCCGGGGCGGCAGGACAGGCCCGCCAGGGCCCGGCGCATGCCGGCCAGGTTGCAGACGTGCAGCCCCAGCCGGTCGATGTCGCCGGCCGGGATCACCACCGCGTGCCAGGACAGCGCCGCGGCCACCACCTGGTCGTACACGATCTCCCTGACCGCGGGGGTCAGCGCCTTGGAGTCGGCCAGCAGGTCCAGCTTCGACGACTTGCGCGGGTCGAGGATCACCGCGCCGACCACCAGTGGCCCGGCGCAGGCGCCGCGGCCGGCTTCGTCGATCCCGGCGACCGGGGCCAGGCCCGCCCGGGCCAGTACCCGCTCGTAGCTGGTCAGGCCGCCGGTCCGCCGCGGGGTGTGCCCCGGCTGCCGCCAAGGTGCCGTACGCATGGGCTGCTCACCTGGCCGGGCCGCGCCGGCCCCACCGGCCGGGGGCCCTGCCATGACCAGAATTCTCGCAATGGCCTCTGTCAGAACGACCGCCGTCAGAACCACCACTGCCAGAACCACCACTGCCAGAACGGCCGCGGCCAGGACGACCGCGGCCAGGACGACCGCGGCGAGCCCGGCCTGCGCGGCCGCCGGCC
>DASVBE010000082.1:0-6663 GCA_036375995.1 Streptosporangiaceae bacterium
GGTGGTGTGGACCGAGGTGGCGGAGGACCCGTCGGCGGTGGCGGAGCGGGCCGCGCCGTACGTAGCGGCCGGGGCGACCTGGTGGATCGAGACGGCCCGCCCGGAGCCGGGCTGGTGGGAAGGCGCCCAGGCCCGCGTGGCCGCAGGCGTGTAGCGGCCGGCCGAGTCGGCCAGCTCCAGCCCGAAGCACTCCTGGCAGAAGGCGCGCATCTGCGGCAGGCCGGTGACGTAGATGATGGCTTCGGCGGTCACACCAAGGATCATCGCAGCGCACTCGCCGCGGGAGCCCTGCGGCGGTGCTGCCCCCGTCAGAGGCGGGCGATCAGCCCTGCGGCCCAGGACCGGGCGGGCAGCGGCCGGCGCGGGCGGTCCGCCGCATAGATGCCGCCGAAGGCGCCGCCGCCCGCGCCGGCCAGCGGGCCGATGACCATGAACACGACGGCCAGCGGGTAGAAACTGGTGAGAAGCAGACCGCAGGCCGCTCCGGTCACCGTGCCGGCGAGCACTCCCTCCCTGGTCCGCGCCGCCCGCAGTTTCCCCGCGTCATCGGCGCCGGCACCCATGCCAGGCAGCAGCCACGCCGCCGACGCGCCCGCCAGGGCGGCGAGCAGGCAGACCGCGGTGACGGTACTCAGGATCTGCAAGCTCAGGTAACGGTCGTCGGTCCGCGTGAGCAGATGCACGGCCAGGCCCGCGACCAGGCCCGCGGCCACGCCGGTGATCACGCCCGCGGCAAGGGAGGCGCCGGCGGCCGGCGGCCGCCGCGAGGTGACGGCGAGGATCCCGGCCACGTAGGCAACCGTCAGCAGCTGGACCGGCACGGCGGCGAACACCAGCACGCCCGCGATCGCGGCCACGGACCACGGCACGGCCGGATCGGCACCGGGCCATCTGATCCTGATCAGGGCCAGCGCGGCCAGTGCGCCGCCCAGCACCGCCGACGCGGCGATCTCCCGGGGCAAGCTGAACGGGGCCGGGCCATGAGGAGCGGCGAAGAGGTGGCTGTCCATCCGCACCAGGGCCGCGCCCACCCCGCAGATCGCCGCGCAGCCTGCCAGCCGCGAGAGGCGCGCCGTGCGGCTGCCGCCAACCGGGCCGAACCAGCTGTGCCGCCGGCCCACCCACGGCAGCAGGACCAGCGCGGCCACCCCGGCCAGGACCCGGACCCGGTCGGTCACGGCTATTGGATTGGCGGCCCCGTAGCCGGTCCAGGTCAGCCACACCACCCAGCCGCCGGCGGCCGCCACCGCCCCGGCCCCCAGCCAGTACAGAACCTTGCGCACCACATTGGCCTCCCGCCCCACTAGCCACAGCCCGCCCGCGAGCCAGCGCAGCCGCGGCCGCCCCGCCGCGACCTCACCGGCCTCAGCCCGCACCGCCTCGGCCCACTGCTGGCGCCCGGGCGGCAGCAGCCGCGCCGCATAGCCAAGCAAGTCCCGCTAGCACGCGGGTCAGCCTGTCCACCGCACCCACCGCGCCCCCCGTACCGGCCGCGTCCGGACGGGGAGTTCCCGGCACCGGACCCTGACAGCACACGCTACCCAGGCCGGAGCCGCAATGTCTACCTAGGTAGAGCATGCTGGTGACACGCGGGCTTTCCGGACATCAGCGGCCCGGGCTGTTTCACTGTTGACTGGGCTCGGTGGCGAGGCTGGTGCGGACCGGGAGGTCAGGGGTGGGCGTGCTCGACGGGATCCGGGTCCTTGATTTCGGCCGGTTCATCGCCGGGCCCTACTGCGCGGCCCTGCTGGCCGATCTCGGCGCCGACGTCATCCGCGTGGAGCGGGTCGGCGGGGGAGAGGACCGCTGGGTCACCCCCGTCACCAGCGACGGTGTGGGCTCGATCTACCTGCAGTGCAACCGGGGCAAGCGGGGACTGACGCTGGACCCGTCAAGGCCGGAAGGCCGGGCGGTGGTGACGCGGCTGGCGGCCCGGGCCGACGTCGTGGTCGCGAACCTGCCGCCGACGACGCTGGCGGCCATGGGCCTCGGTTACGAGTCACTCCGGGCGGTCAATCCGGGGATCATCCTGACGACGGCGAACGCCTTCGGGTCGGGCGGGGACTGGAGCAACAAGGTCGGCTTCGACGGGCTGGCCCAGGCCGCGTCCGGGAACATGTACCTGTCGGGTCCCGAGGGGATGCCGTCGCGCGCCTGGGTGCCGTATGTCGATTTCTCGACCGGAGCCCTGCTGGCGCTGTCGACGGTGGCGGCCCTGATGCACCGCCAGCAGACCGGCGAGGGTCAGGTCATCGAGGGGGCGCTGCTGCGAACCGCTCTGACCTGGAACAGCGCGACGGTCATCGAGCAGGCTCTGCTGGGTGCCGACCGGGTGGCGAGTCACAACCGCGGCCAGACCGCCGGCCCCGCGGACGTCTACCGCAGCCGCGACGGCTGGATCATGTGCCTGGTGATCGGCGGCCCTCAGTTCGCCCGCTGGGCCGCCATGATCGGCCGGCCCGATCTCGTGGCCGACGAGCGCTTCACGGACGATCTGGCCCGCGGCGAGAACGGCGAGGCACTGTCGGCCTACATGGCGGCCTGGTGCGCGGACCGGACCACAGAGCAGTGCCTGGCCGAGATGGAGCAGGCCAAGGTGCCCGGCGGCCCGGTCCTGTCCCCGCAGCAGGCCCTCGACCTGCCGCACGTCCAGCAGATCGGCGTCTTCGAGCCGGTCGGGTACCCGACGGCGCCCGGGCCGGTGCCGCTGGCCCGCTACCCGGTGACGCTGTCGGCGTCTCCCGGCGTGATCCGCTCCCGCGCGCCCGAGCTCGGCGAGCACACCGGCGAGATCCTGGCCGAGCTGGGCTACACGGCCGGCGAGATCGGCGCCCTTCGCACGGCCGGGGCCGTGTAGGCGCCTCCGGCGGATGCGGCGGGCCCAGACCCGTTGCCCGGCTGGCCCCGTGCCCGGCTGGCCCCGTGCCCGGCTGGCCCCGTGCTCGGCTAGCGCTGCTCGCGGGCCGGAACGACCAGGCCCGACTCGTAGGCGGCCACTACCGCCTGGGAGCGCCCGCGCAGCCCGAGCTTGGCGAGCACCCGGCTGACGTGCGTCTTGACCGTTTCCTCGGTTACCACCAGGCGGCCGGCGATCTCCGGGTTCGACAGGCCCGCGGCGACCAGCCTGAGTACTTCAGTTTCCCGCGGGGTCAGCGCGGCGAGGGCGGCGGGCGCCGCAGCGGACGCCGGAGGGCGGATCCGCGCGAACTCGCTGATCAGGCGGCGGGTGACCGCCGGGGCGAGCAGCGCGTCGCCGGCTGCGACGACCCGGACGGCGTCGAAGAGGCGTTCCGCGGTGGCGTCCTTGAGCAGGAACCCGCTAGCGCCGGCCCGCAGCGCGTCGAACACGTACTCGTCCAGGTCGAAGGTGGTCAGGATCAGCACCCGGGGCGGGTCCTCGCCGGCCATGAGCTGCCTGGTCGCCTCGATGCCGTCGATGCCCGGCATCCGCACGTCCATCAGGACCACGTCGGGCCGCAGGTCGCGGCAGACGGCCACCGCCGCCGCGCCGTCCGCCGCGGTGCCGAGCACGTCGAAGTCCGGCTGGGTGCCGAGCAGCGCCGCGAACCCGGCCCGCACCATCTCGTGGTCATCCGCCACCACAATGCCGGTCATGCGGTCTCCGGTTTCGCCGGCAGGTCGGCCGCCACGAGGAAGCCGCCGCCCGGGGCGGCGCCGGTCCGCAGCGAGCCGCCGGCGGCCAGGGCCCGCTCGCGCATCCCGGACAGCCCGTGCCCGCCGGCGGGCATCTCGCCTGGCGTCCCGGCTGGCCAGCCGGCGGGCAGTCCGCCGGCAGCCAGCCGGCCGCCGGCTGGCGGCTGTGCGGGGCCCGGGCCGTTGTCGCGGACCCGCAGGTGCAGCGCGTGGTCCTGGTAGCGGAGCTCGACGTCGACCGCGGCGCCCGGCGCGTGCCGCCGCACGTTCGTGAGTGCCTCCTGCACGATCCGGTAGGCGGCCAGCTCGACGCCCGGGTCGAACTCGGCCACCGGGCCGGAAACGATCAGCCGGGCGGACGTGCCTGAGGCCTGCCTGGCCGCGTCGATCAGCTCGGCGAGCTGCGGCAGGCCCGGCTGCGGGTGCCGGTCGGCGACGCTGGCACCCGCCTCCTCGGCGTCGTCGCGGAGCACGCCGAGCAGCCGGCGCATCTCGGTCAGCCCGGCCCGTGCGGTGTTGCCGATCTCGGTGAACCGCTGCGCCCCGGCCGCGGGCAGCCCCGGCGTGGTCAGCCGCGCGGTCTCCGCCTGCACCGCGACCATCGAGATGTGGTGCGCGACCACGTCGTGCAGCTCGCGGGCGATGCGGGCGCGCTCGCCGCGTGCGGTGTGCTCGGTGAGCGTGTCCGCCAGCGCTTCGCCGGCCGCGGTCCGGATCCGTGCCTCGCGCCGGGCCCGTACCGTGATCCCGGCCGCCGCGGCGGCCGGTGCGCCCACCGCGAGCAGGACGGCGGCCACGCTGCCGTGGCTGGTCAGCGCCAGCACGCCGAACGGCACCGCGAGCCCGATCGCCAGGGGCTGCGCGAGGGCGACGCCGCGGGTGTGCGGGCTGCGGGATTCGTCCAGGTCGCCGAGCCAGTAGCCGGCGATCAGCTGCGCGGCGATCCCGGCGACGGTGGCGGTGCCGAAGGCGGCGAGCGATGCCGTGTTCCCGGCCGTGACCGCAACCGCCGCCGGGGCCGGGCCGAGGACGGCCAGTGGCACGGTCGACAGCAGGGCGAACAGGCACAGCGGCAGCACGTACAGGACGGCCACGTTCTGGGCGGGCTGATGGCCGGCGAGCCCCACGGCCTGGGCGGCCGCCTGCCCGCACGCGGCCAGGGCGAGCAGCGCGACGCCGAGCGCCGGCGCATGCCTGGCGCCCGTGATGCGCGCGAGCCGGTCCGGGGCCATACCAGCATTGTCCTCACGCGCTGAGCTCGCCGCGTCCCCCGCAGCGGGCAGCCGGCCGTAGCTCGCACGGGGGACCGGCCGCCTGGCCGGTCCCCCGTGGCGGGGACGGGTGAAGACCGCTCTGCCGCGTGACGACCCCGGCCCCCGGCCGGCCGTAGATTCCCGGCCATGGAAGCAGCGATCGAAGTAGCCGGGCTGCGCAAGCGGTTCGGGCCGGCGCAGGCCCTGGACGGGATGTCGTTCACCGTCCTGGCCGGCCAGGTGACCGGCTTCGTCGGCCCCAACGGCGCGGGCAAATCCACCACGATGCGGATCATCCTCGGCCTGGACGCGGCCGACGAGGGCACCGCGCTCATCGGCGGGCAGCCGTACCACGCGCTGCGGCACCCGCTCAGCCACGTCGGCGCGCTGCTCGACGCCGCGGCGCTCCAGCCGAGCAGAAGCGCGCGCAACCACCTTCTCTGGCTGGCCCACTCGCAGGGCCTGGGCGGTCGCCGGGCCGATCAGGTCCTGGAACTGGCCGGGCTGGCGTCCGTCGCGAAGCGCAAGGCCGGCGGCTATTCGCTGGGCATGCGGCAGCGGCTCGGTATCGCCGCCGCACTGCTCGGCGACCCGCCGGTGGTGATGATGGACGAGCCGTTCAACGGCATGGACCCCGAGGGCATCGTCTGGATACGCGGTTTCCTGAGGTCGCTCGCCGCCGAGGGCCGGGCCGTGCTGGTATCCAGCCACCTGATGAGCGAGCTGCAGGACTCGGCCGATCATCTGGTGGTCGCCGGCCGCGGCCGGGTCATCGCCGACACCAGCGTGGCGGCCCTGATCGAGGCCGCGTCCGGCGAGCAGGTGGAGCTGCGCACGACGGCGCGCGCCGAGGCGATGACGGTCCTGGCGCACGCCGGGGCCGTGGTGGCCGCGACCGCGCCGGACACACTCACGGTCTCCGGCCTGACCGCGGAGAAGATCGTGGCGACCCTCACCGGGAGCCACATCCCGTTCTCCGGGATCACCGGGCACCGGGCGTCGCTGGAAGAGGCCTATATGGAGCTCACCAGGGACGCGGTGGAGTTCCGCGGGGGAGGTGCGCAGTGATGGCCACGATCACCCCCTACCGCTCGGGCCAGCGGCCGGGGCCTGACGGGTTCGCGCAGCTCGTCCATGCGGAGTGGACGAAGTTCCGCACGGTCCGCGGCTGGATTCTCGGCCTGATCGTCGCGGTCGTCGTGGCGGCCGGGTTCGGCCTGCTCACCACCGGAGCCAGCGGCACCGTGTGCCAGCGGACGGGCAGCGGCCCGGCGCACTGCAGGCCGGCCCCCCAGCCCTCGTTCCCGCTCGGCCCAGGCGGCGAGCCGGTGGCCGACAGCTTCTACTTCGTGCACCAGCCGCTCGCCGGGAACGGCACGATCACGGTCCGGGTCACGTCGCTGACTGGCCTGGTCCCGGCGGCGAACCTGGATACCCCGTCACCCACCCTGCGGCCCGGGACCGAGGAATGGGCCAAGGCCGGGATCATCATCAAGCAGAGCCTGAAGCCGGGTTCGGAGTACGCGGCGATGATGGTCGCGGCCGGCCACGGGGTGCGCATGCAGTGGAACTACACCGCGGACCTCCCGGGCCTGCCCGGCACCGCCGGCCCCGCGAACCCGCGCTGGCTGCGGCTGATCCGGGCCGGCGATGTGATTACCGGCTATGACTCGGCGGACGGCACGCACTGGGTCAAGGCCGGCGCCGTGACGCTGCCCGGCCTGCCGTCCACCACGTCGGCTGGGCTGTTCGCCGC
>DASVBE010000233.1:0-12125 GCA_036375995.1 Streptosporangiaceae bacterium
ATGGCGGGCCCTCATGCGCGCCGAGCACGCCACCGGCAACCTCTCCGGAGTCCGCGACGCCTGGACTCACTGCCTCACGGTCATCTCCGACATCGCCCCCGGCGGCGAGCCCCACCCCGACACGGCCGCCCTCTACCGAGATCTCCTCAGCCACCCGCCCGCCCACTCCGCGCCGCTCTCGCCGTAGGGAGCCTGCCGTGACGACGGCGGATCGTGTTCGGTCCTGGGTGACAGCGCGTGAAGATGCCAGCGGGCTGACCTGGAGGTTGGCGATGGCGTTAAGAGTGCGTTAGGACCTGGCCGGGTGGCGTTAAGAACGCGTCAAGATCAGCGGAGTCCGGGCCGGCCCGGGGTGGACTGGAAGCGTGCAGAAGTCTGTCCCGGGCAGGAGCGGTCTGGCAGCCCCGCTCTCCCTGCCGGCCGGTTTCGCGGCGCTGCTGCTCCTGGGGGCCGCCGCCGCTTTGGCCGGCGGAGGGCTGCCCGCGACCTGGGTGCTGGCCGGGGCCGCGGTGATCGTCGCGGCGGCCTGCGCGGTGGCCGAGCTGGCCGCCGCGCCCGTGCTCGCCCTGGCGGGCTGGCTGACCGCGGTGGGCTTCTCCGGCCCGCCCTTCGGGCAGCTGCGGCCGGCCGGCCCGCTGTCGGTCCCGGCCATCGGGATCATCGGCGGCAGCGCGCTGGCCGGCATCCTGCTCCGCCCGGTGATGCGCTCCGTGCTCGCGGGGTCCAGACTGGAAGACGTGGACCGGCCAGCCGCGGCGCGGCGGCCCCGCGCGCGGGGCCTGCCGGGGGCGATCAGCACCCGGCGCCTGCTGGCTGGCGCCCTCCTGCTCGCCGGGCTGCCGCTGCTGACCCTCGCCCTCACCGCGGCCCGCTCCCACCTGGACCTGACCGACGACCTGCTGCTCTACCTCGTCGTGGTGGTCGCCATCGCGATCGTCGGCGGGTTCTGGCCGGCCGTGGCCGGGGCGATCGGCGCCAGCCTGCTGATCAACTGGTACTTCACCGCGCCGCTGCACACGCTCACCATCGACCAGCCGCGGAACCTTCTGGCCCTGCTGCTGTTCGTCACCGTCGCGGTCACCGTGAGCAGCGTGGTGCACCTGGCCGCCCGCCGCGCCGTGCAGGCCGCGCGCAGCTCCGAGGAAGCCGCCTCGCTGCTCGCCCTGGCGCAGACCGTGCTCGGCGGCAGCGACACCCCGGCCGCGGTGCTCCGCCACCTGACCGGCACCTGGCACGGCCGGGCCGCGCTCATCGAGCAGGCCGGGCCCACCTGGGTGCCGGTCGCCTCGTCCGGCACCGCCCCGGACAGCGCGCTGGTCACCATCACCGAGATCCAGCCCGGGCTGGCCCTGGAGGTCGCCGGGCAGTACCCGCCGATGACCGCGCGCCTGCTCGACGGGTTCGCCGCGCAGGCCGCCGCCGCGCTGGACCGGGACCGGCTGCGCACCCAGGCCGCCCAGGCCGAGGCCCTGGCCGAGGGCAACCGGATGCGCACCGCCCTGCTCGCCGCGGTCAGCCACGACCTGCGCACGCCGCTGGCCTCGATCAAGGCGAGCGTCAGCACGCTGCGGCAGACCGACGTGCAGTGGACCGCGGACGACGAGGCCGCGCTGCTGGCCACCATCGAGGAGTCCGCGAACCGGCTGGACGCGCTGATCGGCAACCTGCTCGACATGAGCAGGCTGGCGGCCGGCTCGCTGCAGCCGTTCCTGCGGCCCACCGCGGTCGACGAGGTCGCCCCGGTGGCCCTGCTCGGCCTGGACGACGGCGCCCGCCTGCAGCTGGCCGTGCCCGACGGGCTGCCGCTGATGCGCACCGATCCCGGGCTGCTCGAGCGCGTGCTGGCCAACCTGTTCGCCAACGCACTGGCCTGGTCGCCGCCGGGGCGGCGGCCGGCCCTGGAGGCCCATGCGGACGGCGACGAGGTCGTGCTGGAGGTCGTGGATCACGGCCGCGGCGTGCCCGAGGAGCTGAAAGCGCGGATGTTCGAGCCGTTCGAGCGGCTCGGCGCCCGCGCGGGCAACGGCGTGGGCCTGGGCCTGGCCGTGGTCAAGGGCCTCGTCGACGCGATGGGCGGCTCGGTCACCGCCGCGGACACGCCGGGCGGCGGGCTGACGATCCGGGTCCGGCTGCCCGCCGTGCACGCCCCGGCGGCGGCGCCGCAGCCCGCCCCGTCATGACCCGCGTCCTGGTCATCGACGACGAGCCGCCGATTCTCCGCGCCCTGCGGATCAACCTGGCCGCCCGGCACTACGAGGTCTCGGTCGCCGCGGACGGCGCCAGCGGGCTGGCCGCGGTGGCCCGCCAGCGGCCCGACGTGGTGATCCTGGACCTCGGGCTGCCCGACATGGACGGCACCGAGGTGATCCGCGGGGTGCGCGGCTGGTCGGCCACGCCGATCATCGTGCTGTCCGCGGCGGGCCAGGAGAGCCAGAAGGTCGCCGCGCTCGACGCGGGCGCGGACGACTACGTGACCAAGCCGTTCGGCATGGACGAGCTGCTGGCCCGGCTGCGCGCCGCGGTCCGCCGGGCCAGCCCGGCGCCGGACGAGCCGGTGGTGGTCACCCCGGCTTTTACCGTCGACCTGGCGGCCAAGCGGGTCACCGCGGCCGGCCGGGACGTGCGGCTGACCCCGACCGAATGGCAGCTGCTGGAGATCCTGGTCCGGCACTCGGGCCGGCTGGTCAGCCAGCGGCAGCTGCTGGCCGAGGTGTGGGGCCCGCAGTACGAGACCGAGGGCAACTACCTGCGGGTGTACATGGCGCACCTGCGCCGCAAGCTCGAGCCGGACCCGGCCCGGCCACGCTACCTGCTGACCGAGCCGGGCATGGGCTACCGGTTCACCGCCGCCGCCCCGCCGGCCGCGGCGCTGGGCGCTCAGTCGCTGCCAGGGGAGGACTGCAGCTCGTAGTCCGGGTTGTAGATCGTCAGCTCGCCCTTGATCCTGGACACCCGGCCGCGCACCTCGATCTTGCGGCCCGGCTTGATGCCGGGGATGTCCCGGCGGCCCAGCCAGATCAGCGTGATGTTGCCGCTGCCGTCGTACAGGTCGGCTTCCATCGTCAGGCTCGCCCCGCGCGGCCGCAGCGTGACCGTCCGCAGGGTGCCCGCCACCTCGGCGACCTGCCGGTCCACCACCTCGGCGATCGGCGTCACCCGCGGGTGGCTGACCCCCATCTCGGCCTGCAGTTCGTGCGCGTGCAGGTCATCCTTGGCGGCGGTCAGCCGGCGCAGCAACGGCAGCTTGCGCAGCCGCTGCCCGCTGCCGTCGCCATCGCCGTCACTGACCTGCCGCTGATCCTTGCCGCTCCCGTCAGGCCCGGTCGCCGGCCCGCCGGCCTGCGCGGCCGCGGCACCCGCCGCGGCGGCGTGCGGGTCGACGACCGGGTCGCCCGGGCGCCGGATGATGGCCCCCTGGTTCGCGGGCCGGGCCTCCACGTCCTGGTCCACGGCACGGCGGCCCGCCGTGGGGGTGCCGCCCAGCTGCATCGGCCCGGGAAGCTGCTCGCCCTGGCGGCGGATGGCCGATCTCAGCTGATACGGCACGCTGGCGACGACCACCCCGCGCTGCTGGAGCAGCCTGGCCTTGAGCCGCAGGGCCGTCTGGTTGTGCAGGGTCTGCTCCCACCAGTGGCCGAGCACGTACTCGGGGATGAAAACCGTCACGATGTCGCGCGGGCTTTCCCGGCGCAGCCGCTTGACGTAGCCGACCACCGGCCGGGTGATCTCCCGGTACGGCGAGGCGATCACGGTCAGCGGCACGGCCAGCCCGCTGCGGTCCCATTCCTCCTTGAGCCGGGCCGTCTCGGCCTCGTCCACCTCGACGGTGATGGCCTCCAGGTAGCTGGGGCCGGTGGCGCGGGCGTAGGCCAGCGCGCGCAGCGTGGGCAGGTGCAGCTTGGACACCAGCACGATGGCCCGGTTGCTGGACGGCAGGGTGACCGGCGCGTCCTGCGGCGGGGTCAGCTCCAGCGCGACGCTGGCGTAGTGCCGGAAGATGCCGCGCATAGTCAGCCAGATCACCGGCATGGCCACCACGACGATCCAGGCGCCAGCCGCGAACTTCGAGATCAGCACGATGACGAGCACGACAGCGGTGATGACGGCGCCGACCGTGTTGATGACCCGGGACCGGTACATGTGCCGCCGGGCCGTGCGGTCGGTGGTGGTGCGCAGCAGCCGGTTCCAGTGCCGGATCATGCCCGTCTGGCTGCACACGAACGACACGAACACGCCGACGATGTAGAGCTGGATCAGCCGGGTCGGGGACGCGTTGAAGATCACGATGAGCAGGATCGCGAAGCCGGACAGCAGGATGATGCCGTTGCTGAAGGCCAGCCGGTCGCCCCGGGTGTGCAGCTGGCGGGGCAGGAAGCCGTCCCGGGACAGGATCGAGGCGAGCACCGGGAACCCGTTGAACGCGGTGTTCGCGGCGAGCACCAGGATCAGCGCGGTGACCAGCTGCAGGATGTAGAACAGCGGCGAGGTGTCGCCGAACACGGCCCGGCCCACCTGGGCGATCACGGTGCGCGGCTGCTGGCCCGGGGGCAGGCCGATCAGGTCCTGGGGCGCGCCCGCGTGCACGTGGCTGACCATCGCCAGCGCGGTCACCCCGGCGAACATGGCGACCGCGATGCCGCCCAGCAGGGCCAGCGTGGTGGCCGCGTTCTTGCTCTTGGGCTTCTTGAACGCGGGCACGCCGTTGGAGATGGCTTCCACCCCGGTCAGCGCGGTGCAGCCGGAGGAGAACGCGCGCAGCAGCACGAAGAGCAGGGCCAGGCCGCTGAACTCCTTGGCCGACTTGATCCGGTAGTTCGCGCTCTCGGCCTGCAGGTGGTGGCCGGCGCCCAGGCGGACCACGCCCCAGGCGATCATCAGCGCGACCACGCCGACGAAACAGTAGGTGGGGATCGCGAACGCCGTGCCGGACTCGCGCACGCCGCGCAGGTTGACCAGCGCGATGGTGGCCACCACCAGGACGGCGATCAGCGTGACGTAGCCGTTCATAGCGGGGAACGCCGAGGCCAGGTTGGCCACCCCGGACGACACCGAGACCGCCACGGTCAGCACGTAGTCGACCATCAGAGCACTGGCCACCACCAGCCCGATGCGCTGCCCGAGGTTGGTGCTCGCCACCTCGTAGTCGCCGCCGCCAGACGGGTAGGCGTGCACGTTCTGCCGGTAGGACGCGACCACGACCAGCATCAGGAAGCCGACCCCAGCGGCGATCCAGGGCGTGTACGAGAACAGCGCAAGCCCGCCGACCGACAGCACGAGCAGGATTTCCTCGGTGGCGTAGGCCACGGAGGACAGCGCGTCGCTGGCGAAAACCGGCAGCGCTATCTTCTTCGGAAGCAGCGTGTGACCGAGCCGGTCGCTCTGCACCGGACGACCGACCAGCACGCGCTTGACGATCCCGAGCACCATCGCCACGTGCGAATGCTAACCCGGCCGGGAAGTGCCCTGACACGCAGATCCTGCAGCCTTGATCACCGGGACCGGGCCGGGGGTGAAAACATCATGACGTGACGATGCGCAGCCGAGGCCCGGCAGAGGGGCCCGGGCCGGGGGCGCCGCCAGGCGGCCCGGCCCCGGCGATCCGTGTCGTCGACCATCTGCAGGGCCGGGTGCGGCGCCCGGTCGACCTGCTGCGCTGCCTGGCCGACCTGATCCAGGTGGCGCTGGCCATCGGCATCGGGCTGGCCGCGTCCGCGGCGGCCGGCGGCACCCAGCACGACATCGTCGGGGCCAGCCGCCGGCTGCCGGAGCCGCTGCTGGACCTGGCCCGGCCGGTTGCCCCGATCGCGCTGCTGATCCTGCCGGTCGCGCTGGCCGCCCGCCAGGTGTACCGGCGCCAGCTGGCCCGCCTGGCCGAGGGCATCGCCACCGCGCTGCTGGCCGCCCTGGTCGTGGCGCTGCTCAACCTGCTGCTGCACACCGCCAGCCTGGAGTCGGTCTACGACGCGATCGCGCTGAGCCGGGCCGGGGTGCACCGGCTGGCGCCGCTCGACCCGTCGCTGGCCGCGCTGGCCGCCTTCACCACCACGATCGGGCTGTCCGGGCGGCCCCGGTGGCGGGCCGCGGTGTGGCTGACCGTCGCCGTGTACTCGCTGGTCAGCCTGCTGGCCTCGCAGGCCAGCGTGCTCGGCCTGGTGATCGCGCTGCTGCTGGGCCGGGTCGTCGGGCTCGGCGTCCGGTATGTGGCGGGCTACCAGGCCCGGCGGCCGGCCGCGGCGGAGATCGCGCTGGCCCTCGGCCCGGCCGGCCGCGGTATCACCGACATGCTGCGGCTGCCCGGCCGCGAGGCCGGGGCCCGGCAGTACGCCGCGATCCTGGACGACGGCCGGCGGCTGGACATCATGGTGCTGGACCGGGATCAGCAGGCGGCCGGCCTGCTGTACCGGCTGTACCGGTGGGTGCGGCTGCAGGCCCAGGTGTCCCGCACCGCGCTGCTGTCGCTGGAGCGGGTGGTGGAGCGGCGGGCGCTGATGTCCTACGCGGCCACCGAGGCGGGCGTGGCCACCCCGCGGCTGCGGGCGGTCGTCCGGGCCGGCCCGGAGGCGATCGTGCTGGCCTACGACCATCATCCCGGCGCCACGCTGGCCGAGCTGCGGCCGGGCCCGGCCGACGAGCAGATCGGCCAGATCTGGGACGAGGTGCTGCGCCTGCACGAGCACCGGATCACCCACCGCGGGCTGACCGCGGACCAGCTCCAGGTGACCAGCGACGGCGGGGTGATGCTGCTCGGGCTGGGCAACGGCGACGTGGCCGCCAGCGACCTGCAGATCCGGCTGGACGTCGCGCAGCTGATCGCGGAGCTGGCGGTGCTGGTCGGCCCGGACCGGTCCGTGGAGCTGGCCCGGGAGAAGGTCGGCACCGCCGAGCTGACCGCCGTGGTGCCGCTGCTGCAGCCGGTGGCCATGCACCGGACCACCCGCAAGGCGCTGCGGCGGGACCGGGACGTGCTGCCCGCGGTGCGGCGGCAGCTGCTCGGCGCGCAGGAGCCGGACGAGGTTTCCCCGGCCCAGCTGGAGCGGATCCGGCCGCGTGCCCTGGTCACCCTGATCGCCGGGGTGGCCGCGGTGTACCTGCTGGCCAGCCAGCTGGCCGAGGTGGACGTGGCCGAGCTGCTCCGCTCGGCCGACTGGCGGTGGACGCTGGCCGCGCTGATCCTCTCGGCCAGCACCTACCTGGGGGCGGCGTACTCGCTGTCCGGCTTCGTGCTGGAGCGGCTGCGGACGGCCTACACGTTCCTGGTCCAGGTTGCGGGCTCGTTCGTGACCCTGGTGACCCCGCCGGCCGTCGGCGGCGTCGCGCTGAACATCCGCTACCTGCGGCGCAGCGGCGTGTCGGCGGCGGACTCGGCGGCCAGCGTGGGGGTGACCCAGGCGGTGGCGTTCGCGCTGCACGCCGGGCTGCTGGTGATCGTCGCGGCGATCACCGGCACGGCCAGCGGGCATTCGCTGCGGCCGCCGACCTGGGCGCTCTACCTGATCGCGGCCGGGGTGGCCGTGCTGCTGGTGATCATCGCGATCCCGGCGGGCCGCCGGCTGCTGTGGGCCCGGGCGGCACCGATGCTCGGTGAGGTGATCCCGCGGCTGCTGGACGTGGCCCAGCAGCCGGTCAAGCTGGCCCAGGGGATCGGCGGGGCGTTCCTGCTGACCGCCGCCTACATCCTGTGCCTGGACGCGTCGATCCGGGCGCTGGGCGGCGCGGTGCCGCTGGCCTCGGTGGCGCTGGTGTACCTGACCGGCAACGCGATCGGCTCGCTTATGCCTACCCCGGGCGGCCTCGGCGCGGTGGAGGCGGCGCTGTCGGCCGGGCTGACCGCGGCCGGCCTGCCGGGCGCGACCGCGATCAGCGCGGTGCTGCTGTTCCGCACGCTGACGTTCTGGCTGCCGGTCCCGGTCGGCTGGGCCGCGCTCGGCTACCTGCAGCGCAAGAACGTGCTCTGACCGGCCCCGGACGGGCAGAGCCCCGGACGGGCAGGGCCCCGGGCGCGGTGGGCGGGCCGATGCGGCCGGGCGCTACCGGCAGGGTGCGGATCAGCTGCCCGGTGACCGTGCTCAGCTCGGCCACCGACCGGCCCTGCGGGCTGGCCGCGAACAGCTGGCTCGCGGCGTGCGCTAGCCCAGCCTGGTCACCGCCAGGGCGCTGGCCAGCAGCACGGTGGACCAGGTCAGCGCGCGCAGCGCGGCCTCCAGCGGGGCCAGGAGGAAGGCCTGGTCGATGGTCACGGCGGGCCCGGCGGCCATCGTCATTGTGCCCTCGACGTGCGCGGACCGCCGCCGGATCGTGCGGGCCGGGGTGCTCAGGCTGCGCTGCGCGGCGGACAGTGCGACGGCCCCGGCCGCGGCCAGCACGGGACCGGCCGCGAGCGACCCGCCGGTCTGCGCGGCGTAGCCGGTCAGCAGCGGGAACGCCCCCCAGGACACGGCGAAGCCGAGGTCGTTGTGGATGATGCCGCCGGCCAGCTCGGCGTTGTAGGCGATGACCAGCACCGGGCCGATGATCAGGTACGGCAGCAGGCCGAGCCCGGCCCGGGCGATCCCGGCCGCGCCGCAGGCCAGCGCGCCGGCCAGGCCGGCCACGGTGACCGCGATCAGCATCCGGGACGGGATCGCGGTGCGCAGCGGCCGGTCCTTGAGCTCGTCGAGCGCGTGCGCGGAGATCCCGACGGCGAGGAAGAACGCGGCCAGCGTGAGCAGCAGAAGGCCGACGCCCACCTGCGGGGCCAGGCAGGCGCCGATGACCACATACGACAGGTGCCACGCCGTGTACGGCGGGTGCAGCAGCGTCCACCAGTCCCGCCACGGCCCGGGGCCGGCCGCGTAGAAGGCCGGCCGGGCGGCCGTGCCGCCGGGCTCACCCACCGGCCCGCGTTCCCCACATGACCAGGCCCGCGCCCATGCTCATGACCTGGTAGCCGACGTGCTCGAAGCCGGCCTGCTGCCAGGCCCGCACGGTCCAGCTGACCGGGTAGCGGCGGTAGTGGCCGGAGATGTTGGGCCCGAGGAACCGGCCCACGTCGTACCACTCCCGGCCGCCGGTCAGGTAGCCCCCGGCCGGCAGCAGCAGCCGGGTGTACAGCCACCAGCCGAGGCGGAACACCGGCTTGGGCGGCAGCATGAACTCCAGGCTGGCCACCCGGGCGCCCGGCTTGACCACCCGGGCCAGCTCGGCCAGCGTGGCCTGCGGGTCCTGCACGTAGCGCAGTAGGTAGGTGAAGGTCAGCGAGTCGAACGACTGGTCGGGGAAGGGCAGCTGCTCGGCCCGCCCGGCCACCAGGGCGATCTGGCCGGCCCGGCCCGCGGCGGCCACCCGGCGGTGGCCCTCGGCCAGCATCTGCTCGGTCAGGTCCACGCCGACCACGGCCGCGCCGGTCCGGCGGGCCAGCTGAAGGGCGACCCCGGCGGTGCCGGAGGCCACGTCCAGGATCCGCTGGCCCGGCGCGGGCACGATGCGGTCGACCATGGCCCGCCGCCAGACCGCGTTCTGGCCGAACGAGAGGATCTCGGCCAGCCGGTCGTAGCGCGTGGGCAGCGGCGTGAACAGCCGTTGCGCGAAGGGGTTACCGCGGGTAGCGGCGGGCAGCGGCATGACGCCTCCTGGGGCCGGGAGCTTCCACGGTAACGCCCGCCGCGGGCCCCCTGGCGGGCGCGCTCTTGTGACACGGTGAAACGCATTTATGCGTATGAGTGTTATGTGACAAACCACGCAAATGACATTCCAAGCCTTTACCGTTCCGCGGCTCCGCCTTTATATAACCGCAATATACGTTCACCGCGACCCCCGCTGACTGCGCTAGCCGCTGGGGGCCCTGGCGGGCGGCGCGCTCTCCAATAAAGGAGCCTGCCTTGCTCAGACGATGGTCGATCCCGTTCACAGCTCTTGCCCTGGTGGTGGGCTCCGTGCTCGCCGCGGGCGGGGCCTCCGCGGCGGTGCACCCGGCGGCGCACCACACGGTGCACCCGGCGGTGCGCGGCTGGAACCCTGGCGGCGTCATGCACCACGTGTCCGGCGTGTCGCCGGCGGCCGGGGGAGTGCGGCACGCCGACGAGAGCACGAACTGGTCAGGCTATGCGGTTACCGGCGGGACCGGCGCATTCACCAGCATCTCGGCTAACTGGACCGAGCCGGCCGGCACCTGCACCAGCGGCCATAAGTACTCCAGCTTCTGGGTGGGTCTTGACGGGTTCAACAGCAACTCGGTCGAGCAGACCGGCTCCGAAGTGGACTGCTCGGGCCGGACCCCGGTGTACTACTCGTGGTACGAGATGTTCCCGGCCGCCCCGGTGAACTACCCGAACACGGTCCGGCCGGGTGACCACTTCACCGCGTCGGTGACGTTCAGCGGCACGAGCACCTACACGCTGAAGCTCTCCGACACCACGCAGGGCTGGAGCCACACCACGGTCAAGAGCCAGTCCGGCCTGGCCCGGTCGTCCGCCGAGGTGATCACCGAGGCACCGTCCTCCAGCTCCGGCGTGCTGCCGCTGGCCGACTTCGGCACGGTCACCTACAGCGCGTCCGCGGCCAACGGCACATCGCTGGGCAGCCAGGCGCCGACCCAGATCATCATGATCAACAACAGCGGCACGGCCAAGGACTCGACTAGCGCGATCAACTCCGCGGGCGGGTTCAGCAACACCTGGATCAGGGCCAACTAACTGTGCTGGCGGCTCGCTGCGGGCCGCTTGAGAGGCGCTGCCTTCCCTCCTCGCTCCTTCGGCGCTCCTTCGTCGCGCCTCCTCGCTCGTCAGGAAAACAGCGCCGCGGCCCGCCACGAGCCGGTGCTGCTGGCTCCGCCGGCACGTCGCGCCGGCGCCGCTCGTCCGGAAACAGCGCCGCGAGCTGGGCCGGGTGGCCCCGCCGCGGGCGGTCCGGTGACGGCAGGGACCGGGCCGGTCTACCCTCTGCCCTATGACCGAGCAGCGGCTGATCGTGCCGGCACCCGGCGGGCGGGAACTTGAGGTGGTGGTGGCCGGGCGGCCCGGCGGCCGGCCCCTGGTGTTCCACAACGGGACCCCCGACGGTCTTGTCGCCTATGGCCCGATGGCTGACCAGCTGGCGGACCGCGGGCTGGCCCTGGTGATGTACGCCCGGCCGGGCTACGGCCGGTCCACCCCGCAGCCGGGCCGGACCGTGGCGGACGCGGCGGCCGACACCGCGGCGGTGCTCGACCACCTGGAAGCCGGGCCGTTCCTGACGGCCGGCTGGTCCGGCGGCGGGCCGCACGCGCTGGCCTGCGCCGCCCTGCTGCCGGACCGCTGCCTGGCGGCCGCCTCGCTGGCCGGGGTGGCGCCGTACGGAGCGGCCGGCCTTGACTGGCTGGCCGGCATGGACGAGGAGAACATCCGGGAGTTCGGCGCCGCGGTGGCCGGCCCGGAGCCGCTGGAGGCCATGCTCAGCCAGCTGGCCCCGGAACTGCGCGGGCTGACCGCCGAGCAGATCACCGCGGGGATGGGCGGCCTGCTGTCGGACGCCGACAAGGCCGTGCTGGCGGCCGGGTTCGCGGCCTACCTGGCCGAGTCGATGCAGGCCGGGCTCGAGGCCGGGATTGCCGGGTGGCGTGACGACGACCTGGCCTTCGTCGCGGACTGGGGGTTCAGCCTGGCCGCGCTGACGTCCGGCCCGGTCCCGCTGTCGATCTGGCAGGGCGGCCAGGACCTGATGGTGCCCGGCTCGCACGGCGCCTGGCTGGCCGGCCAGCTGCCCGCCGCGCGGACCCACCTGCTGCCCGCGGCCGGGCACCTGACCCTGCCCGCCGCTACCTTCGGCGAGATCCTCGACGAGCTGCTGGATCTAGCCGCCGCGCAGCGCCGGGGCCAGCTGGCTGAGCATGGCCTCCAGCGGCGCCGGGCCGGCCACCGCGGTGCGGAACTCCTGGATGTTCTCCTCGCCCATGCCGGCCAGCCAGTCAAGGCCGGCCGCGCCGTACGGCGCCACCCCGGCCAGCGACGCGGCCGCCAGGCAGCGGTCCGGCAGCAGCGCGGCGCAGGCCAGCGCGTGCGGCCCGCCGCCGGACCAGCCGGCCGTCAGGAACGGCCCGGCTTCCAGGTGGTCGAGCACCGCCGCGGTGTCGGCCGCCGCGTCCGCCACGGTCCGGCCCGGCTGCGGGGTGG
>DASVBE010000113.1:0-10358 GCA_036375995.1 Streptosporangiaceae bacterium
TCTGGTCCGCCTCACCGTGAGCGGTCTGGCCCTGACCTGCCTGGGGACGGCCTGCCTGGGGTCGACCTGGCTGGGGACGGCCTGTCTGAGGACGGCCTGCCTGACGCAAATCAGCCTGACTCTGGTCCGCCTCACCCTGAGCGGTCTGGCCCTGGCCAGTCTGGGGGCGGCCTGGCTGGGGACGGCCTGCCTGGGGACGACCTGGCTGGGGACAGACTGCCTGGCGGTGGCCCGCTTGAGGCCGGCCTGCCTGGCCGCGGGTCGTTGCGGACCGGTGAGCCGGGACCTCGTCCGGCGGCGGCCCGGCCGGCTGGGAACGGGCTGCCGGTGGTGCATCCCGTCCTGACCGCGATCCCGGCCGCCCGGCGGTTCCTCGAGGCGCTCCGGCTTGGTGCGCTGGATCCGGTGGCGGAGGTGCTTGCTTCCGTGCTGCCCCGGTACGCGGCGGACCGCGGGCTGACCGTGGACGGCCTGGACGAGGCCCAGCATCTGGCCGACGTGGAGCAGGTGGCCGAGGCCCTGGTGACCGCGGCCCCGGCGGCCCGGCAGGAACTCGCCGGGCAGCTGGCCGTCACCGGGTTCCTGGCCGGGGAGAACGCGGCCACCGGCGAGCAGCGGCTGATGACACCGGGACAGCTCTTCCTGCGCACCCCGGGCACCGAGGCGTACCTGGCGGGGAACCCGGACGCCTGGTTCGCCCGGGACCGGTACGGGCCCTGGCGGGCGCAGCTGCAGGAACTCGGGGTCCGGGACACGGTCCCGGCCCGGTCCCGGCCACCCGGCCCGGACGGGAACGTGCTGGTGGCCATGGAGTTCGCGCGCAACGAGCGCGGCCTGCACGGCTTCGACCCGGAGGCCAGCATCGAGGGCCTCGGGTTCGCGCTGGGGCACCCGGATCACCGCCGGTCAGAGTACGTCTGGAACGAGCTGCTGGTGCCGAACCGGAACCTGCTGGCCGGGACGGTCGAGCGGTCGGCGCGGCTCGGCTTTGCCGACGCGGACAGGGCGGAAGTCCGCTCCGCCATCGGCGCCGCCGCGGCCGCCGCGGCCTGGCTGCCCGGCCCGGACGGGGCCTTCCACCGCCCGGACGAGCTTCAGCTCGACGACCTGCCGCCGGCCTTCAAGCGCGACGATCAGGTGGCCGCCGCCCTTGGCATGATCGCGCCGGTGGTGGCCGAGGCCAGCCGGCAGCTGGGTCTGCCGCCCGGGCTGCTCCGCGGCCTGGCCGCGCATCCGGACCTGGTCGCCCTGGTCGAGCGGGAGCTCGCCGCCCGGGAAGCCGGGACCAGCCACCCCGGCCGCGACCCGTGGTCCGGCGGCGAGTCCGGCACCGGCGAGTCCGGCACCGGCGAGTCCGGGGCCGGCGAGTCCGGCACCGGCGCTGGCCCCGACCCCTGGGCCCTGCTCAGCGAAACGCCGGAAGGCGTGCGCCACGGCGAAAGCCCGGGCGACCCCGGTATCGCCGCCAGCCCCGATCCCTGGTCACTGCTCAGGGAACCACCAGAGCGCGATGGCCCGGGCGCTGGCTCAGGTGAGCCCGGTTCTGCCGCTCGGCCCAGCTCGCTGGAGCTTCCCGGGCCACTGCCGGAGGGCAACCGCCCGCCCGGCGGCCGCCCCGGTGAGCCTGGCGCCCCGGCTGGCTCCGCTCCGTGGGTGCTGTTCAGGACGCCACCGGAGGACGACCGGCCTGGTGAAGACGGCCCAGGCGGCGGCCCGCCTGGTGGCGCACCTGGTTACGGCGGCTCCGGCGACGACGACCCGGCCGGGCCGGGATCCGGCGGCTGGGACACGGCGGGCGGGGCGTCATGAGCCAGGACGCCAGGCCCAGCGGGCCCGCCGCGTCGATGATGGCCCAGGCCGTGCGCGGCCGCCGCACGGTGGCCCGCCTGATCGTCGCGTTCCTGGCCGGGAGCATCGCCGCGGCCGTGGCCAGCCTGCTGAGCGGCTGGCAGTACGTGCCCGCGATCAGCTGGGACGTCACCGGGGCGGTGTTCTGCGCGCTGGCCTGGCGGGCCGTCTGGCCGATGTCCGCGGCGGCCACCGCGGAACGGGCCACCGAGGAGGACCTGTCCCGGGCCAGCACCGACGTGCTGATCCTGACCGCCAGCGTGGTCAGCCTGGCCGCGGTCACGCTCGTGCTGGCCGGCGTGCATCACGCGCACGGGGCGGCCCGCGTCGAGCTGGCCAGCATCGGCCTGATCACGGTCGCGGTGTCGTGGCTCACCGTGCACACGATCTTCATGCTGCGGTACGCGCTGCTCTACTACGCCGAGCCCGCCGGCGGCATCGACTTCGGTTCCGACGAGCCGCCCAGCTACCGGGATTTCGCCTACCTGGCGCTAACCCTGGGCATGACCTTCCAGGTCTCGGACACCGCGCTGCGCAGCACCGTGCTGCGCGCGACCGCGCTCCGCCATGCGCTGCTGTCCTACCTGTTCGGCGCCATCATCCTGGCCGTGGCCATCAACCTGGTCGCCGGGATCGGCGTCTAGCCCACCGTAATCCTCACAAAACGTCACGGGCTGAGATGCTCGGTGAACCAGTCCCGTGCTGCGCCGGACGAGGCCTCGAAGCCCTTCACGTAGGCGTCGAAGTGGCCGCCCGGCATGATCACCAGGCGGCGGGGCTCGTTGGCGCGCTGGAAGGCAGCGATGGCCAGCTCGGCCGGGGTCAGGTGGTCCTCCCTGGCCACCAGCATGAGCAGCGGCGTCGGGCTGATCCAGGGCAGATAGGTGCCCGGCTCGTACTCGGTGAACATCTCCACCGAGCGGACCGTGACCTCGTTGCGCCACGAGGGCGCCCGGTCCGTGGCCGTCTCGGTGAACCACTGGAACGAGTCGGCGGTTGGCAGCGCCGCGGCCACCATCGGGTTCTCCGAGACCACCGGCACCATGGCCGGCGCCGCGCCGGTGTACCTGGCCGCCCGGTCGCCCTCGAACGCGCTGCGGAACCCGGCGATCAGGTCGGCCCGGACCAGCGCCCGCATGTTGTCGTGCCCGCTGATCATCGGCACCTGGCAGACGACGGCCTTCACCCGCCGGTCGATCGCGCCGACCATCAGCACGTGCCCGCCGGAATAGCTGGTGCCCCAGATCCCGATCCGGCCGGCGTCCACCTCGGGCAGGCTGCTGGCGTAGGTGATCGCGTGCCGGTAGTCGCGGACCTGCGCCCACGGGTCGATCTCCTGGCGCGGCTCACCGTCGCTGGCGCCGAAATTGCGGTTGTCGTAGAGCAATACGTTCAGCCCCGCGGCCGCGAAGACCTCGGCGAACGAATCCAGGTACATCTCCTTGACCGCGGAGAACCCATGAGCCATGACCACGGTGGCGGCCGGCCCGGCCGCGTCTGCTCCCGGGTAGAACCAGCCGCGCAGCACTGTGCCTTCGGCGTCGAATTCCACGTCCCGACGGTCCATGGGGCCTCCTGCCGTCCGCGGGCAGCGTCGCTGCCGCCTGATCTCAGTCTGCGCCTGTCAGGGCGATATGGCGGTCCTCGTTTGAGACAACCGGGGAGACAGCCAGGGAGGCAATTGGTGAGCGGGCGGTGAGCGGGTTCGACGCAGCGGCGTTCCTGGCCGCGCTGCCGTGGACCGGGGGAGCGGTGGCGGCGGTCGCGGCCGGCGCGTTCGCCGTGGCGCGGGCCGCCGGGCGGCGGAACGTGGTGGACACCGCCTGGGGGCTGTTCTTCGTGGCCGCCGAGCACTGGCCGGGCGTTCTCACGATCCCGGCCCCGCTGATCATGACCTACCTGCTGACCTTCGGCTCCGGCCAGCGGAACCTCGAGCGCACCCTGTCCCGGCGCCCCGGTTACCGCGAGTACATGCAGCGGACCAGCGGCTTCTTCCCCTGGCCAGCCAGGCCAGGCCGCCGCCCGTCCTAGTCTGCCGGCGGCGATGCATACGGCCCGTGCGGTTCCTGCGGCTCCTCCGGCCCGCGCAGCTCTGGGGCTCCGTGAGGCTGGTGCGATCTATGCGTCTTGCGGCGCCGGTGGGGCTCGTCGAACGATACTTCGACCCGCTGGAAGCCCTTGCCGCGCTGGGCCTTGGCCTGCCGGGTATACGCGCGCCGGTCCGCGCTGGTGAGCTGGACCTTGTCGGTGAACGGCGTGAGCAGCGCCCGCGGGTGCAGCCGGCCGACACGGACCGCGTTGACCTCGATACAGATCACGACCGCGCTGGAGGACAGATACAGGAACACAACGAGGCCGAGGACCAGGGCGAACAGCCCGTTGGTGGCGCTGGCGTGCCGCACCACGTGCCCGACGTACGCGATGCCGAACGACTGCAGCGCCTGCCAGATCACCGCCGCGGCAATAGCGCCCGGTATCACGTCACGCGTCGACAGCCGGCCCGCGCAGGCGATGCGGAACGCGAACGCGTAGGCCCAGATGTTGATCATCAGGGACGCCGCCAGCGCGCCGAGCTTCACCGTGATACCGGGCGGGCCCACGGCCTCGGTGCCCGCCAGGATGGACAGCAGCGTGCTGCCCAGGATCGCCAGCCCGGCCGTCACCAGCAGGAGCAGGCCGCGGCCCCGGCTGCGCAGCGGGTTGGGCCGGCTGTTCCGCGGTATCCCCCACGCCGTGTTCGTCGCGTACTGAAACGCCTGGCCCACGCCGAGCCCGCCGTACAGCGCGCCGATGATTCCGATCGTCAGCCCGACCGGGCCGCCGCCGATCCGCCGCGGCTGGGACAGGTCCACCCCGATGACCGGGAACTGGCGCAGCGCCGAGGCCAGCACCTCGTGCTGCAACTGCAGGTCACCGGCCAGCACGAAGCTCAGCACCGTGGAACCCAGGAGCAGCAGCGGGAGGATGGCGACGATGCCGTAGTAGGTCAGCACCGCAGCCATGTACGGCCCGAAGTCGTCGTAGTACTTGTAGGCCACCGCGATCGGGAAGCCCGCCCAGGGGTGTCGCCGCTGGTATTCGTCCAGCCGCCGGGTGACCGCCACATAAGGAAGGTCACCACATTCTGGCTGCTCAACCATCACCCGCCCGGAGTGGGCGCCCGGCGCGGCCGCCCCGGGCGGCCACCCCGGCCGCGCGACCACCCCGGCCACGCGACCACCCCGGCCGGGCGGCCACCCGCCCCGCGCGGTTAGCCTTCCGGCGTGTCTGCCAGCTGGGCCCGTCCCGGGGCCTGCTCGAGAGAGTCGAGGAACGTCGCCGCCCAGTGCGCCACGTCGTTCTCGGCCACCCGGCGGCGCATCGCCCGCATCCGCCGCCGCGCCTCGGCCGAGGGCACCGTGACGGCCCGCATGATGGCGTCCTTCATCCCCTCGATGTCGTGCGGGTTGATCAGGAACGCGCTGCTCAGCTCGTCCGCGGTGCCGGTGAACTCGCTCAGCACCAGCGCGCCGCTCTCGTCGTGACGGCACGCGACGTACTCCTTGGCCACCAGGTTCATGCCGTCCCGCAGTGCGGTCACCAGCATCACGTCGGCGGCCAGGTACAGCGCCGCCATCTCCTCCCGCGGGTAGGACTGGTGCAGGTAGTGCACGGGCGGGTTGCCGAGCTCGCCGTAGTCCCCGTTGATCCGGCCGACCGCCACCTCGACCTCGTCCCGCAGCAGGCGGTAGTGCTCGACCCGCTCCCGGCTGGGGCTGGCCACGAGCACGAGCACCGCCTCCGGCGGCCCGAGCCGGCCTTCCTCGAGCAGCTCGCCGTAGGCGCGCAGCCGGTGCAGGATCCCCTTGGTGTAGTCCAGCCGGTCCACGCCGAGCAGCAGCACCTGCGGCTTGCCCAGCGCGTCGCGGATGTCGGCGGCCCGGGCCAGAACGTCGTCGCGCCGGGCCAGGTCGCCGAAGCCGGCGGTATCGATCGAGATGGGGAACGCCGCCGCCCTGACGTCCCGCACCGCCACGCCGGGACTGGCCGGGTCGGCCGGAACCTGGATGTGCGAGCCCCTGGTCGCCAGCCGCGCCCCCCGGCGGCACGCCCGCAGGAAGTTGGCCGCGTCCTGCTGCCGCTGGAAGCCGAGAAGGTCCGCGCCGAGCAGCCCGGCCACGATCTGCCGCCGCCACGGCAGCTGCGCGAAGATCTCGTAGCCGGGGAACGGGATGTGGTTGAAGAACCCGATCCGGACGTCCGGGCGCTGCGCCCGGATCATGCCCGGCACCAGCTGGAGCTGGTAGTCGTGCACCCACACGGTCGCGCCGCGGGCGGCTTGCGCCGCGGCCGCCTCGGCGAACCGGCGGTTGATCGCGACGTAGGCCTCCCACCACGACCGGTGGAACTCCGGCGGCGCGATCACGTCGTGGTACAGCGGCCACAGCGTGGCGTTGCAGAAGCCCTCGTAGAACGTCCGGACCTCGTCCGGGGACAGGCCGACCGGGATCAGCCGCATGCCGCTGGAGTCGAACGGCTCCGGGGCCTCGCCCGCTGAGCCCTGCCAGCCGATCCAGGCCCCGCCGGCCTTGCGCATCACGGGCTCGAGCGCGGTCACCAGGCCGCCGGGACTGGCCCGCCATTCCATTTCGCCGCCGGGCCCGGCTACGCGGTCTACCGGCAGCCTGCAGGCCACCACGACGAAGCTGTACCGGCCTGCTTCCTGACCGCCTGCGAGTTCAGGCATGGCGCCACCATCGGAGATCGGAAGCATCGGGATCACTTTACCTGTCTAACCATCTTCGGGCAGGTTGCCCCCCGGCCGCCGCCCGCGGCCAGCTCCCCGCCCGGGGTCGCCTGCGCTCCGCCTGAGCTGCGCAAACGCCCGGAATCCTGGCTCATGGCAGGGCAAAGCGAGAGTCAATGAACAGCCATGTTCCGGTATGGCGCCGGGTGAGTCGCAAGGGGCTGCTGGGCCCGGCGCGGGATCGCGCGGCGGCGCACAGTGGGCGCATGGTGGGCGCACGATACCGCGCCGGCCGTGGAGCTGGCGTCCAGCGGACGTTCGGCAGATCTTCAGGTTCAGGGTTCCTTCAGGTTCAGCGAAGGTTCAGGGAACTCCCAGGGGGTTGCCTGGAGCTGGCGTCCAGGTTCATTGCCGATTCTCATGATGTGCCTCAAATGGGGGCGCATGCCAGGAGGCAGAAACTGATGACAGACCACGACGCCACGCCGGGCGGCCCGGCCTACCCTCAGGACGGCCCCCCGCGCGCTGATACCCCGGTCCAGCCCACCGCGGCCTACCCGCAGGGCACCTACCCGTACTCGCACGCCGGCTACGGCTACGGCCAGGCGGGCTCCGGCCAGGCGGGCTCCGGCCAGGCGGGCCCCGGCCAGGCGGGCCCCGGCCAGGCGGGCCCTGGCCAGCCCGGCTACCCCGGCTATGCGGGCCCCGGCTACCCGGGCTACGCGGGCGCCGGCCACCCCGGCTACGGTCACCCCGGTTACGGCCAGGGCGGCTACCCGCCGCCCAGCTACCCGGTCGGCCACTCCGCCTACGCCGGTTACCCCGGCGATCCCGAGGGCCACGAGGGCCGCTCCGGCAAGACGCACAAGAAGATCGTGGCCGGCGTCGCCGCGGGCGCCTTCGCGATCGGCGCGGGCGGCACCGCGCTCGCCACCGGCGCCATCCACTCCCCGATTCACAGTAGCGGGGCCCTCAGCACCTCCGCGATCGTCTCCAAGGCCGACCCGGCCGTGGTGGACATCGTCTCCCGCCTCGGCAACCAGGGTGCCGCCGCCGCGGGCACCGGCATCGTGCTGACCTCCGACGGCACGATCCTGACCAACAACCACGTGATCGACGGCGCGACCGCGATCCGGGTCACCGACGTCGGCAACGGCCGGACCTACACGGCCAGCGTGACCGGCTACGACGCCAGCCGGGACATCGCCGTGCTGAAGCTCAGGAACGCGTCCGGCCTGGCCACCGCCACCATCGGCGACTCCTCCGGGGTCCAGCTCGGCGACAAGGTGGTCGCGGTCGGCAACGCCGGCGGGCGCGGCGGTGTGCCGTCGGTGGCCACCGGCAAGGTGACCGGCCTGGCCTCCTCGATCACCGCGTTCGACGAGGGCGACGGCACGTCCGAGCGCCTGACCGGAGTACTCCAGACCAACGCCAACATCCAGCCCGGCGACTCGGGCGGCCCGCTGCTGAACCGCAGCGGTGAGGTGGTCGGCATCAACACCGCAGCCGGCAAGTCCGGCACGACCACCTCCGCGGCCACCACCACCCAGGCCTTCGCGGTCCCGATCAACCGGGCGATGAGCATCGCCAAGCAGATCGAGTCCGGCACCGGGTCGTCCACGCTGCACATCGGCCCGACCGCCTTCCTCGGCGTGGCCGTCGCCGGCGAGCAGCAGTCCCTCGGCGGCAACGGCGCCGCGATCGCGGGCACCGTCCCCGGCGGTGCGGCCAGCCAGGCCGGCCTCACCGCGGGCGATGAGATCGTCTCCGTCGGCGGCCAGTCCATCGGCTCCGCCACCGACATCCGCGACGCGCTGGTCACCCACCACCCCGGCGACAAGGTCAAGGTCACCTGGCTGGACGCCAGCGGCCAGCAGCACAGCGTGACCGTGGCCCTCGGCTCCGGTCCGCCCGCCTGACCCCGGTCCGGCCCCTCTCGGCCCGGTCCCCGCGGGGACCGGGGCCCAGCGCCCAGGCCCAGCCGCTCCGATCCCGGCGGCCGGGCCTGGGCCATGCCCCGGTCCCCGCACCTACAAGACCATTCCCCCGGGTCCGCCTATCCCCCGTATGGCGGCCCAGCCGCCCCCGATGGCCGCCACCATCGGGGGCGGCTACATACGCCTCCAGGCCCGCCGGCTCCCCCTCCGCCCCCAGTTCAAGCCCATTAAGGGATACGGAATCAGGGGCGCGGGCCGTTGCCTCCAGCCACCCGAACCGCGCGGCCCGCCACCGGCCCGCGCGTTTTCAGTTCGTCACGTGGTGTCGGGGGTCTCCTTGATGCGCTCCATCGCCTTCGGGGTTCGCCTAAAAGTTCCACCTGACGAACCAGTACTGTCCGCTCGAGGCGTCTCGTGAGTGCGAAGCCACGTAGAAATCACCAAGACGGCCACTCGTGTTCCCCTCGACTGTCATGAAGCCCGAGCCCTGGACACTCAGGACCAATCCGGTGTGATCACCGTTCTTGTAGGTGAAGATGTCGCCCTTCTGCGGCCGGCTATGGATCTTCCCGTGCTGCTGTCCCCAGGCGGTGATGTTCCGCACTGCGGACGGATAGCCCCACGGCACCTCGTGGTCATGGTTGCCAGTTCTGTCAATGCAGTACGAAACGAAGTCAGCGCACCAGAATTGACAGCCGAATCCAAAGTAGCGGCTGTATGGATTGCAGTTGCTGCCCAGTGGGGTTCTTTGGGGCGTTTCTGTGGGGCCCTTCTGGGCCAGCGCAAGCGCTAGCGCGCGCCGCTGATGAGCTGTGATCGATGAGGCAGCGGTCGCCCCGCCAGCAGCCGCCCCGGCTCCTTCCCCTAGTATGATCTCTTCGGCAGCCTGCATTGCAGACTCCGCAAAGTCCGGATTTTCATCATCCAGGACGCCATCTTTCGCCTTGGTCGGGTCGGCACACTGCTCCGGATGCGCCTCCGCATCTGCGAGAGTGATAGGCACTATTTTCTCTGGGATCTCCACCAAGTCATCTTCGGGCTCAGTCATCCGAAGGACCCCCCTTCCTTGATCCGAGTTGACTGCCCCGGGTATCCCGTGGATCACGGGACGGCGGTATCGTGATGCTCCGCGCGGGTCACTTAATCTTAGTAAATCGAAGTAAAGGACTATGTCAAGGGGAGGCAAAGGGTCACGACACGACTCCTGGTGTTATTTCGTATTATTTTCCCGCCGGCTTCCGTGCACATGCAGTGGCCGTCCGCATGCCGAACCTCAGCGTGACATTCTCCCTGCTGGTAGTCCCGCCGATGCCCCAGCCGGCTCTTCCCTGTCCCAGCACCGGCTTGCCCGTGCAGCCGCGCGATAGCGGGCTTATCCCCCGCGATCATGAGGCCTCGCTGACCCTGCTGTGGTGCCGGGCTAATGAGCCCGGGCAGGGTGAGCACATGACTTCTTCCCGTCGGCTGGTGAGCTCGGGCTCGCCGCTTGAACCCGAGATCGGCTTCTCCCGCGCGGTGCGCTCGGGGCCTTATGTCTGCGTGGCCGGCACGGCGCCGATCGCCGAGGGCGGCGGCGTCGCGGCCCGCGGTGACGTCTACCGGCAAGCGGTCCGCTGCCTCGACATCGCCGAGCGGGCCCTGCGGGAGGCGGGCGCGTCCCTGGCCGACGTGGTGCGGACCCGGGTGATGCTCACCGACATCACGCAATGGCGGGAGGCCGCCCGCGCGCACGCCGAGCGGTTCGCCCAGGTGCGGCCCGCCTGCACGTTCATCGAGGTGTCGCGTTTCGTCGACCCGGAATGGCTGGTCGAATTCGAGCTCGACGCGATCAGCCCAGACCCGGCCGG
>DASVBE010000264.1:0-3260 GCA_036375995.1 Streptosporangiaceae bacterium
CCTTGCTCAGCCGCCCGCCCTCGGTGCCCGGCGGCTGCGGGACCGCCTGGGTCACGAAGTTCCCGCCCTGGCCGCGCCAGGCGAACGCGGTGCCGGTGCCCATATCGTCGCCCTTCTGGTCGGTGGCGTCCTTGGCCCCGGCCAGCGTGCAGCCCGCGGGCCGGCAAGAGATCCCGGTGGCGAAGTCGGACGCCACGTCCCTGGCCGGCACCGTGATCCGGAACCCGCCGGTGGCCCCGCGGGACGCGGTCGCCCAGGTCAGCTCCTCACCCTGGTTGATGTAGGTGAAGATGGCCGTGCACACCCGCGGCGCGCTGCACGAGACGCTGCTGAAGTGGCTCGTTCCGCTTGACCGCCATTGGCGCGTGCCCTACCGTTGCCCGTGAATGCCGCAGAACAGGCCTGATAGACGCTTGCCGGGCATATTCCCAGGGCCATTACGGGAATGGTGCCTTGCGCTAGGCGGACGCCATTCCTGTGCATCTGCACTTTTTAGGATTACGGTTCCTTCCCGCTGACTCCCGAGCCACGAGCCATCCCGCTGCCCGCTGTGTGAGGTCCTTCCGTTGCGCCCCCGCATGCCCTACCTGGGCCGTCGCTTCCGCCCGGTTCTGTCCCTGACTGCCGCCGTCTGCCTGGCCTCGGGCGGGGCGCTGGCCATGACCGCGCAGCCGCACGGCGCGGCTGTCGCCCGCAGTCATCCGCAGCGGCACGAGAGGCCGCTGACCGGAGGTGCCAGGAATCCGCTGGCGGCCAGTCAGGCCGTCGTCGTCTATGGCGACGCTGGCTCGGCCAGGCCGGCCGGTTAGCCCAGGCCGCCCGAGGCGCGCAGGTTCTGCCCGGTCAGCCAGCGGCCGTCCGGGCCGGCCAGGAACGCCACCACGCTGGCCACGTCGGCCGGCTGGCCGATCCGGCCCAGCGGGGTCATCGCCGCGACCCGCTCGTAGGTGCCCTCGGCCGGGTTCGCGGTGCGGAACATGTCAGTGTCGGTGGCGCCGGGGGACACCGAGTTGACGGTGATGCCGCGCCCGCCGAGTTCGGCTGCGGCGACCCGGGTCATCAGCTCGAGCGCGGCCTTGCTGGCCGCGTAGGCGGTCGTGCCCGGGCTGATCAGCACGGTGTTCAGGGTCGAGATGTTGATGATCCGGCCGCCGTCGCGCATCCGCCGGGCCGCGTCCCGCATCAGCATGAACGGGCTCATCACGTTGACGGTCATCGTGCTCGCGAACTCCTCGTCGGAGCATTCGGCGAGCAGCGAGGTCGGCGCGTGCGCGGCGTTGTTGACCAGGATGTCCAGCGGGCCGGCCATGGCCTCGGCCTGGGCCAGCAGCTCGCCAGCCACCGACGGGAAGCGCAGATCCGCGGCGACCGCCCAGGCCCGCCCGCCGGCCGTGGTGATGGCCGCGACCACATCGGCCGCCGCGGCACTGTTCACCGCGTAGGTCAGCACCACCTGCGCGCCGTCGGCCGCCAGGCGCAGCGCGATGGCCCGGCCGATGCCCCGGGATCCGCCCGTCACCAGCGCGGTCTTGTTGTCCAGGCTCCCCATGGCCCTAGCGTGCCATGCCCGGCCGGCTGCTCCCGACCATGATCACCTGGTCGCGGTTCCCGGGGCCTGGGCCTACCCGGCAGGGGGCCCAGGCCTAGTCTTCGGGGCCTTTTCCCGCTGCGCCGAACGGCTGACGGCAGGGCTGCGTGTACGGGGTGGAGCGCGGAGAGGCCGCGCGCTGACCCGGCTAGGAGATCCGATGCGAGGACCCCGAGGAACCCTGGGTGTTGCGGCCGTGGCGGTCGCCGTCAGCCTGGGGGTGTCCGCGCCAGCCCTGGGCGCGGCCGGCGCGGCTCGTGGGGCCCGGCCCGGCGGGGCCCGGCCCGCGGCGGTCCGGCCGGCGGTTACCCTGACCGCCGCTCAGCCGGCCATCACGGCGGAGCGCTTCGGCCGGGAAGCCGATATTGATCCCGGCATCTACGTGATCGCCCGGGGCGCACCGCTGCAGTTCAACCTGCGGAAGACGGGCTTCGCCGCGCCGATCCGGATCACCCGGGTGATCCCCGGGCCGGGCGGGTCGGTCAGGGAGGTCCCGTTTCCGTCCAGCCTGGCCGCCGGGTTCCAGGGCCTGCGCAACTTCGCGGTGCTGACCGTGCGGGACCCGGCGGGGAAGATCGTGATTACCCGGCACCTGCTGTTCTGCCCGAACGCGTTTGACCCGCAGCGGACCAGCCCGGACAGCCCGCCGGAGCCGCGGTTCCCGAACAACGGCTGCCCGATGATGCCGTTCACCAGGACCACGGTATGGGGGATCCAGCGCGGCTGGGGTGAAGACCTAGCCGAGTCCAGCGGCACCGGCTTCCGTCTGGCGGTGGGTACCTACACGATGACCGAGACCATCACCGCGCCGTTCCGTAAGGTACTCGGGCTGCCGGCCGCGACGTCCTCGGCCACGGTCACCGTCAAGGTCGTCAAGGGCCAATCGGGGTCAGCGGGCGAGCGCCGCCACCATGTCAGCCGGACGCTGCCCCGGCTGCCGGCGGTCCGCACCATGACCAGCCCGCCGCGGGCCGCGCTGCCGGACATGGTGCCGCTGCCCAGCTGGGGGATCCAGCTGAAGATCAGGCACAAGAAGAATGGCCACCCGGCCGTGGATCACCTCAACTTCGACGCGACCGTGGCTATCGACGGCAACTCCCCGCTGGAGGTCCAGGGGTTCCGGTCCGGCAGTGGGCCGGGGATGGACGCGTTCCAGTACTTCTTCCTGCACGGCAAGATCATCGGGCGGGCGCCGGCCGGCACGATGCTCTTCGACAATGCCCCCGACGAGCAGGAATGGCACTTCCAGCAGTTCGCCCAGTACCGGCTGCTGGACGCGAGCAGGACCACGGCGGTGCTCAGCCACAAGGAGGCGTTCTGCATCGCCCCGACCGACGCCTATGACCTGCTGCATCCGGGCGCGACCTGGGTGCCGGCCTTCACCGGCCTTGGCGATGGGAACTGCGGGCAGGCCACCGCCCTGTGGATGCGGGAGCAGCTGCCGCTGGGCTGGTCCGACACGTACACCCAGAGCTCCGACGGGCAGAACTTCAACGTGACTGATCTGCCCAACGGGACGTACTACATCGAGATCATCGCGAACCCGGAGAAGGTGCTGCACGAGACGAATATGGCCAACGACGTGTCGCTGCGGAAGATCATCCTGGGCGGGACGCCGGACCACCGGACCCTGCGGGTTCCGCCGTTTACCGCCGTTCCGCGCGGCGCCTAG